>NZ_JBEZKL010000043.1:0-56987 GCF_040704695.1 Streptomyces sp. NPDC048411 | reverse complement strand
CTGGTGCGTGCGATCGCAAGGCGGAGGGTCGCCCCGATACTGGGCGTATCGGGGCGAGCCCGACAACGCAGCGAGCGTGCGTGCCAGACGCCGCCTGGCAGGCGGGACTTTCGAAACACGCCCTAGATCGCGAAATCAGAACGGATTACCAGGAGTCCCGTCGCCCTCGACATTGGCCACCATCTTGCGCAGTACCTTGAGTGCGGCCACGTACTCCTCGTCGCTGATGCCCTTGTGGACTACGGCGCGTACCTCGGTCGCCAGCTCACGTAGCCGCGCTCTGGCGGCCTCCCCGGCATCCGTGAGGTGCAGGCGCTGCCCATCATCGATCCGGAGCCATTCGCGGTGGAGCAACTGGTCGACGACCCTGGCGATCTCGTGCGGCCCGTCGGCAAGGTGCGTCAGCTGCGCGACGACCTCCTCACGGCTCGGCGCCGTGGGGCCGCCGTTCACGCGGTTGAGTACCCAGTACTGCGGCTGCGTGACGTCGATCTTGGCCATGGCGTCACGCAGATGCTGGGTGACGGCCGTATGGGTCAGGCCGCACCAGTAGCCGACCGGCTGAGTGGCCAGCATGTCATCGGTGGCGGCCGGGTTTGCCGGCGCCTGGTCGGTGGTGGTTCCGATCAGTGATTCCATGATCGTGACGCTACATTCCCCCCGGCGCACTGAACCATCGGAATGTGGCATCCACTGCAACTCGTCCTGGGTACGCATCGGAACCGCCGACCACCGTCATTTTCGGGGCCGCCGCAGCCTCGCGCGCCGCCATGCCACGGCCCGACGCAGCGACTACCGACGACCGCTCGCCCGCGCAGCCAGCGGGTAGATCACGAAACTGCACTGGAGTACTAGTCAACCCACATGTCTGGGGCCAGCCAGCCAGCGCCAACGCTCTGCTCCATCTCAAAAGGGTTGATGCTGCAGGGTGGTTCGACAACTACGCTCAGCGACCTCTACCCGGGCTAGGCCAAGACCGACGCGAAGGACGCCGCGGTCATCGCGGACGCGAGCAGGCTTCAACGACAAGGCATACGCCGCCGATGAGACCTCACCGAGCATTCAACTCGTCGACCTGACAAGCCTCTACGGCCAGGCGTGAGCAAGCCGGCATGGCAGTCGGTACCGGAGCGAGCGGTACCGACGGTCGCGGGTATGACCGGCGCCCTGGTCTCAGTTCTGTTCCCGAACGCGGCGGCGCCCGGGGATCCGGAAGAGCTGCAGTGCGCATGATCGGCTGACAGGTTCTTCAAAGGTTCTTCATCATCTCCGGCTTACGGTCGGCCTGCCCGCCGTGTCCGCGGCCGGGCCCGACAGGAGGAGCGGGGAAAGCGATGAGGACGAACTGGGTACTGCTGGCCTCGGCGGCGTCGGTCATGGTCTTCGCGCTGACCGGCTGCGGGAGCGACGACGGCGGTTCGAAGCTCCCGACGGCCGGTGGTGGCGGCTCGGCCGCATCGGCTGGTAAAACGGGCGGTCAGGGTGGCGGGAACGATGTGGCGGCGTACGTCGAGAGCCAGCGCAAGTGGGTCGCGTGCATGCGGACGAACGGGGTCGACCTCCCCGACCCGGACTCCAAGGGACAGGTCGACATGTCCGGCCAGGGCCTTGCCCTGAAGAAGGACCCGAAGTTCATGAACGCGAGCAAGAAGTGTGCCAAGTTCAACGCTACGGTCCCCCAGGACCTGGAGCCCAGCGAGCCCAAACTCACTCCCGCGCAGATGAAGAAGCAGCGGGACTATGCCGCCTGCATGCAGAAGAACGGCGCCCCCGATTTCCCGGACCCGGATCCGAACGGGAGCCGCGACGACAACTCCGGTGAACCCGGATGGGATCAGAGCTCGGCCGGCGCCCGGCGAGCCACCCGCGTCTGCGCCCCGATCATCGGTGAACCGACCAACCCGCCGGCCGGCAAGGGCTGATCATGGCCGAGACGGTGACGCACATCGATGACGCGCACGGGACGGCCCCCCTGCCGCCTCCGCCGCGCCGCCGGCACCGCCGGCGTACGGCGCTGATCGCCTCGGCCGTGGTCGGCGTGGCGGCGGTCGCCGTGGTCGGCGCACTGGGGCTCGGCGGCGGCCAGGGCAAGGGCCCGAGCGCGCCGCCCCGCTCCGGTTCCGTCGTCCCGGTGACCCGGACCACACTGGCCGAACGGACCGCGGTGGACGGCAAGTTGAGCTACGGAACGGAGGTCCCGCTGCCGGTCAAGGCGACGGGTACCGTGACCTGGCTGCCCGAGCAGGGCGCGACGGTCGAGCGCGGCGGCACGCTGCTGCGCGTCGACGACCGGCCGGTCGTGCTCATGTACGGGACGCTGCCGATGTACCGGGACCTCGGCCTGACCGCCCAGGAGGGTGACCAGGGCTCGGACGCCCAGCAGCAGAAGGGCTCCGTCGACCAGCAGCAGAAGAACGCGGACGGCACGTCCCCGAGCCCCTCCGGGTCACCGGCGCCGGGGGGCGCCGGAACCGGCGGGGACACCGGCTCGACTCAGGCCCCGCGTGAGCTCAGAGGCATGGACGTCATGCAGTTCGAGTCCAACCTGGCGGCTCTGGGCTACACCGGCTTCACCGTGGACGAGAGGTTCACCGCCGCCACCGCCCGGGCGGTCAAGCGCTGGCAGAAGTCGCTCGGGCTGCCCCAGACCGGGACCGTCGGCCTCGGGGACGTCATCTCTTCCTCCGGCAAGGTGCGGATCGGCCATGCGGGGGCACGCCTGGGCTCCGCGGCCGGCGAGAACACCCTGGCCTACACCGGTACGTCGCGGAAGGTCGTCGTGAACGCCTCGGCCGCGGACGCCGCCTGGGCGGTGCGCGGCACGAACGTCCGGGTCAAGCTGCCCAATGGCAAGTCCGTGCAGGCCAAGGTGGCGTCGGTGGGGAAGCAAGCGAGCACGCCCGAGGGGGGTGGCAGCGAGGGCGGATCGGGAGAGGCCGACGCGACGATCCCCGTGACCATCACCGTCCAGGACCAGAAGGCCCTGGGGCGGCTGGAGAGCGGCCCTGTGACGGTCGAGTACGTGGGACGCGAGGCCAAGGACGTACTGAGCGTTCCGGTCTCCGCGCTGGTCGCCCTCGCCGAGGGCGGGTACGGTCTGGAAACCGAGGACGGCCGGTTCCTCGCCGTGAAGACGGGGCTGTTCGCGGACGGCAACGTGGAAGTGAGCGGCACAGCGATCCGCGAGGGCATGAAGGTGAGGATCGCGTGAGCGGTGTGTCCCCGGCGGTTCTGGAGTTCGACGCGGTCTGCAAGACGTATCCGGGCGGCGTTGCCGCGGTCCGCGACGTGAGTCTGCGGATCGGGCGCGGGGAACTCGTCGCCGTCGTCGGCCCGTCGGGCTCAGGAAAGTCCAGCATGCTGAACCTGATGGGCAGCCTCGACCGCCCCTCCTCGGGGCGGGTGCTGGTCGACGGCCACGACGTGGCGAAGCTGTCCGACCGGGAGGTGTCCGCGCTGCGGGCCACGCGGATCGGTTTCGTCTTCCAGCAGTTCCACCTGGCGGTCGGCGTGCCCGTGCTGGACGCGGTGGCAGACGGGCTGCTCTACGCGGGCGTCCCGATGCGCCGCCGCCGGGCCAGGGCGGCCGCCGCGCTGGCCCGGGTCGGGCTCAGCCACCGTGTCCACCACCTGCCGCAGCAGCTTTCCGGCGGCGAGCGGCAGCGGGTCGCGGTCGCTCGCGCGGTGGTCGGCGAACCGTCCGTCCTGCTGGCGGACGAGCCGACCGGCAACCTCGACTCCGCGTCGGGTGCCGCCGTACTGACCCTGCTACGCGAGTTGCACGCGGCCGGCACCACGGTCGTGATCATCACCCACGACCGCGAGATCGCGGCCGAACTCCCCCGCCGTATCGAGATGCGCGACGGACGCCTGGTCGCCGACACGGCCCGCAGCACGACGATCGGGGCACCCCGGTGAAGGACCGTACGACGAACTCCTCCTGGCAGACCCCGGACTCCCGTCCCACAGCGGCTGGCTCCCTGGACGCCCGGGGTCCGGCCCCGGAGACCCCGCCGTTCCGTTCCCCGGGCCCCGAGTCCTCGGACGCCGGGGCTCCGGTCCCGGAGCGGTCACGGTCACGGCTGCGCGCCGCACGCCTCGGGCCCGCCGACGTCGTACGCCTCGGCGGCACCGGACTGCGGACCCGGCCCCTGCGGGTCTTTCTCTCCGCGCTCGGCATCGCCATCGGCGTCGCCGCCATGATCGCGGTGGTCGGCATCTCCGGCTCCGGGCAGGCCGAGGTAAACCGCCGCCTCGACGCGCTCGGCACCAACCTCCTGCGGGTCGCACCGGGCCAGAGCCTGGCCGGCGAGAAAGCCAGACTCCCCTACGAGGCCGTGCCGATGATCCGCCGGATCCCGCCCGCGCAGCAGGTCGCCGCCACCGGCGCGACCGGCGCGCACATCTACCGCAACGACCACATCGCCATTGGCCGCACCGGCTCCCTCGACGTCCTCGCGGCCGACCAAGGCCTGCTCCCGGCCGTCGGCGGCAAGGTCCGCGAGGGCCGCTGGCTGGACGCGGCGACTCAGAAGTACCCGGCTGTCGTGCTCGGTGCCACGGCCGCCCAGCGGCTCGACGTGTACACCTCCGGAACCCGGGTCCTGATCGGCGGCCGCTGGTTCTCGCTGATCGGCGTCCTCGATCCCGTACCGCTCGCGCCGGAACTCGACAGCGCGGCACTGGTCGGCTGGTCGGCGGCCCGGACATACCTCCGCTTCGACGGCCACCCCTCCATGGTCTACGTCCGCACCGAGGACAGTGAGGTCGCGGCGGTACGGGCGGTGTTGCCGGCCACGGCATACCCCGAGAAGCCGAGCGAGGTCCGGGTCTCGCGGCCCTCCGACGCCCTCGCGGCCCGCGAGGCCACCGAGTCGGCGCTCACCGGCCTGCTGCTGGGCCTCGGCGCAGTGGCTCTGCTGGTCGGCGGGGTCGGTGTGGGCAACACGATGGTCATCTCGGTCCTGGAGCGCCGGCCGGAGATCGGTCTGCGCCGGGCCCTGGGGGCGACCCGGGGTCAGATCCGCACGCAGTTCGTGACGGAGTCACTGCTGCTGTCCCTCATCGGTGGGCTCGGCGGTACGGTGCTCGGGACCCTGATCACGGCGGGGTACGCCGTCGGCCGCGGCTGGCCGACGGTCGTCCCGGCCTGGGCGAGCGCGGCCGGCATCGGATCGACCCTGCTCATCGGCATGGCCGCCGGACTGTATCCGGCGGTGCGGGCCAGCAGGCTGTCGCCGACGGAGGCGCTGTCCAGCTCCTGAGCCGTACGGCCACGGGAACGCCGGCCACAGGCCCGGCCGCGGCGGGTGGGGAGAGAGGTGAGCGGGATGGGCGGGGCCACCACCGCGGGTGTGGGCGGAACGGCGGCGGGCCCGTGTCCGTTCCGGTGCCGGACGAGGCAGGGGCGGCCTCGCACGAGACCGCCCCTGGTGTGCTGTTGCTCCGGCTCGGCCGGCAGTTCCCCGGTGCTGCTAGAAGCCGCAGTAGACGTAGCTGCCGCCGTTGCTCAGCAGGTCGTCACGGACCCAGCCGTATACATCGGCGTTAGTGCCGTTCTCGTCGCGCAGGTACGTCCAGGTGTGGCCGTCATTGCCCACGGTGTAGCAGTGGTAGTCGAGCCTGTCGGTCCTGTAGGCGATGCCGTTGATCCCGCAGCCGGTGCTGGAGCCGCTGCGCTCGTTGGCACCGTCGGCGTAGTAGCCCCAGGCCGAACCGTCCTTGTCGCTGACCGTGGTACCGCAGGACGCGTTCGCGGAGGCCGAGGTGGCGGTGACCATCGGGACGGCCAGGGCAGCCACGGCGACGGCGGGAATGATCGCTGCGAGTCGGCGCTTCAAGTTGTACCCCCATGTGTCGTTTCGTCAGCAGTGCGACCCCGGTACCGGGAGGCACCAGAGCGAATGGTGCTGCCACCGCATCCATCGGGATGCGAGAGGTGTAAGTACCCTCACAGGCCGACAGTGCTGAAGTAAGCATTCCGCAGCCAACTGGCGACTTTCCTTCCATTGGGGACCAAAATTGATTTCAGGGCGGAATCGGCCATTCCTGCGGCGTACCGGCCAAATCGGCGCTCTTGCCGAGCAGGCCCCAGCCGCACGCCGAGATATCCCGTCATCCCGCACTTGGGGAAACCCGACCGAAGGAGCCCCGTTGAGCGCACGCGTCCCGACAGCCAGGACAAGGGGAACGCGATGAGCTTCCGGCTGCGGGTCCTGGGCCTGCTCATGCTGGTCGCCCTGACCGCCACCGCCGCCACCGCCTGGCTCACCCTGCGTCAGGCGAACCGTCAGGTCCAGGAGACCGTCAGCGCCGGACAGCGGGAGGTCTCCCTGATCACCGGTGAACTCCGCACGTACGGATTCGCGCACGGCACCTGGGACGGGCTCGCACCGACGGTGGGCGAACTCGCCAAGGCCACCGGGCAGCGCATCCGGGTCGTGACCGAGACCGGCGCCCCGCTCGCCGACTCCGACGCCCTCGCGGGCCGCGGGCCCCGCCCACTGAGCAGCCGGCCCCCGGTACTGGTCGACGCGCGGCCCGTCCTGCGGTTCCCCGACGGGCAGACACCCCGGCTCTCGGTCAAGCTGGCGGCCACCGCGATCGCCAACTACCGCTCCTCGGCCGCGTACGCTGCCTGCCTGACCCGGGTGGGCGCCGAGGTGACGGCCCGGCAGGACGACCTGGGCATTCCCCGGATCAGCACGGATGGCCGGCCCGCGCACTGCACAGAGCCGCCCCGCGGGGCCGACCCGCACACCCCGCAGGATCTCGACGCGCTCCGCGCCTGCGACTCCGCACAGCCCCTCACCCCCTGCCTCCAGCGGGTCTTCAACGAGCGGACCGCCTCCGTCGCCCCGCCCCGCCTGGAAATCCACCTCGGCTACCGGAACGAGTCCCCGCCCAGCCTCGCCGCCGCACCCACCGTCGCCGTCGCGATCGGAGTCGCCCTTGCAGCCGTCCTCGGCGCGTTGCTCCTGAGCCGGGCGGTCCTTCGCCCGGTCCGGGCCATGACGCACGCCGCCAAGGGGCTCGGTGAGGGCGATCTGGGGCGACGCGTCCCCGTCTCCGGGCGGGACGAGATCGCACAGCTCGGCCGCGCCTTCAACCGCATGGCCGACTCCATCCAGGCCGGCGAGGAGCGCCAGCGCCGCCTCACCGGGGACATCGCGCACGAGCTGCGCACCCCGCTGGCCAACCTGCGCGGCTATCTGGAAGCCCTGCGGGACGGGATCGTCGAACCGACGCCCGACCTGCTCGACTCCCTCCACGAGGAGGCGCTGCTCCAACAACGGATCGTGGACGACCTGCAGGACCTGGCCCTGGCCGAGGCCGGGGCGCTCACGTACCACCGCCGCGAGGTCGACCTGCGCGAGCTGCTCGACGCCGGCCGCACCGCCCATCGTGCCCAGGCCGAGACGGCGGGCGTCGCGGTGGAGCTGGAGGCGCCGTGCCAGGTGTACGTGACCGCCGACCCGGACCGGCTGCGCCAGGTCGTCGGCAACCTCATCGGAAACGCGCTGCACGCCACGGGGCCCGGTGGCACGGTGACCCTGGCTCTGATCCGGCGCGGCGAGCAGGCCGTCGTAGAAGTCCGGGACACCGGCAAAGGGATATCGGCACAGGACCTGCCGCATCTCTTCGACCGCTTCTGGCGGGCGGATCCGTCACGGGGGCGGGCGACCGGCGGCAGCGGGCTGGGGCTGTCCATCGCGCGTCAGATCGTCACCGACCACGACGGGGGGATCGACGTGCACAGCACGGTCGGGCTGGGTACGACGTTCACGATCACCCTGCCCGCGGCTTCGGTCCATGGCGGCAGGTCAGGAGGAGGCTGAGCCGCCACCGTCCGCGAGGCGGTAGCCCCGCCCGTACACCGTCTCCAGATGGCGGGGCCGCCTCGGGTCCGTCTCCAGCTTCCGTCGAAGGTTCATCACGTGCGCGTCGACGGTCCGCTCCAGGACATCCCGGTCGAAACCGAAGACGCGCTCGATGATCTGCGCCCGGGTGAAGACCCGGCCCGGTTCACGGGCCAGCGTCTCCAGGACGGCGAACTCCTTCGCGGTCAGTGCCACCGGCCGCCCCGCCACCCGGACTTCGAAGCGTGCCGTGTCCAGCTCCACCTCGCCCACCCGCAGCACAGCGGGCTCCACCGCGCCGCCGCCCCTCTGGGACCTGCGCAGCAACGCCCGTACCCGTGCGGTCAGTTCACGCGGACTGTACGGCTTGGTGAGATAGTCATCGGCGCCGAGGTCGAGGCCGAGAAGCATGTCCTCCTCGGTCGAGCGCGCGGTGAGCAGCAGAATCGGAACCTCCGATTCGGTACGTAGGATGCGGCACACATCCAGTCCGTCGACCAGGGGCAGCATCACATCGAGAACGATGAGATCCGGCTGCATCGAACGGGCCCGTTCCAGCGCCGCACGGCCGTCGGCCACGACCTGCACCGCGTGGCTTTCGCGCTCCAGATAGATCCGGATCAGTCGAGACTGCTTTTCGTCATCTTCCGCGACCAGAATTCGAGCGTTCAACAACTCTCCCCCAGCAAGGCCCACGCACTCCAGTACCGTAATACAGGAATGGACGAGGATCCGGGTCCGCGTCCAGGCGATGCGGGCCCGGACACCGCCTCTGGCCGGCGACTACACCTGGACGTACCTCAGGAACGCCAGCACGGCTACCTACGGGTGGGTCCGTGACGACCTCCTGAGCGACTACGGGAGCAGTGTGTACTGCGGCTTCTGAGCCTCCACCAGGGCCCGGGTACTCACCACCGGGAGCCAGGCCCCGAGTCAGCCGAAACAGTGGCACGTCAGGGGTGGTCCCGCCGAGGCCGCCCCTGACCGCTGCCGACCGGCTGGCGCGCCGCGGCGGGTCCGTACGGGAAGGCGGGCTCGCACCAGTCGGTCGCCGACATCACCGGCCCCGACTCGCTCGCCCTCGTCCGCGCGCACAAGCAGGAAGCGAAGGCGGCCGCGAAGAAGACGAGATGAAGGAGGATCCGCAACTGTTCACAGACGTCACTGCGATCGCTCGCTTTCCTGCACAACCGTTCGCACCGGAAGGACTCTTGTGCACGCAACCCGTCGCAGGGTCAAGGCTGTTGTGGCCGCCACCGTTCTGGCTGCACCCCTCCTCCTCGCCGCTTCCCCGAACCACGGGCACCCGTCCGGGCACGACCCCGCGAAGGACGCGGCCACGCTGTCGCGTCAGCTCGTGAGGGCGTCGTCCGCCAAGGACGCGTACCGCCACCTGCAGCAGTTCCAGGCAATAGCCGACTCCGCCGGCGGACATCGCGCGGCCGGTTCGCCGGGCCACGACGCCTCCGCCGCGTACGTCTACGAGCAGCTCCGGCGCGCCTTCCCGCCCTTCACCGCCGTATCCACCGCCGCAGCCTCCGCGGCGGCCCCCTGCTCGGCCCCCTGTTCGGCGGTGAGTTTCTCGTACACCGACTCCCGGTCCACCGCGTGTGCGTAACGCCCGTACAACGAGGACCCCTTCCCCGCCGCGTCCAGCTCCGTCGCGGGCAGCGGGATCCGGAGCTGCGCGCCGGGCAGGCACGCACCGTCCCAGAGCAGCGCACGCAGATCGAGCGCGGCCGCGCCGACGGCGTACCCGTCGGCGATCTCCTGGGCCTGCTGCGGCAGTACGCCGACGCCCTCGCCGACGCCTGCTCCCGCGCCCGCTTCGGTACCTCCGCCCGTGCTGTCGTTGCCACTCATCGCGGTCCGTGTTCCGAAATGCCTGCATTCATGACGTTTTGGCCAGCATCGCAGTACCGCTCCATGGCTGCGCCCGGAGGCTCTTGACCGGTAGGCTTTCCGTGTGATCTTCAAGCGCATCGGAAATGGGCGGCCATATCCCGACCACGGCCGGGAAAGCACCCGGCAGTGGGCGGATGTCGCGCCGCGCCCGGTCCGCCTCGACCAGCTGGTGACGACCAAGGGTCAGCTGGACCTCGAAACCCTCCTCGCCGAGGACTCGACGTTCTACGGCGACCTGTTCGCCCACGTCGTGAAGTGGCAGGGCGACCTCTACCTGGAGGACGGGCTGCACCGCGCGGTCCGCGCGGCGCTCCAGCAGCGCCAGGTGCTGCACGCCCGGGTACTCGAACTCGGCTGACAGTCCGGCAGCTCGGTGAGCAGACGGCCCGCGCACTTCGCCGCGCCGGGTGCTTTTGGGTGCATTCGCACTCGGACGGGTGCCATCCGTTGATCATTTAGTACGCATCTTCACCAGGTCGCACTACGCTGCGCCCATGAGCATGCTCACTCCCCCCGGTATGGGCGGAAAGTACCGCATCACGGGCGACAAGTACCCGCGTATGCGCCGCCCCCGGCACCGTCGCACACTGGTCCTCGCGTCCATTGCCTCCGTGGCGACCCTAGGGCTGGCCGGTTGGGGCACGTTGCAGCTCATCGACGTCTTCACGGGCGGCGACAAGGAGGCCAGCGCCGCGGACCGCAGGGCCGACTGCCCCACGCCCAAACCGTCCACGCCCGCCAGGGCACTGCCGGCACCAGCGAAGATCACCGTCAATGTCTACAACGCGACGCCACGCGGCGGGCTGGCGAAGGCCGCCGCCGACGAGCTGAAGAAGCGCGGCTTCCGTATCGGCAAGGTGGGCAATGCCTCGGCCGCGTATGACAAGAAGGTCCCCGGGCCCGGGGTACTGCTGGGGGCGCCGACGGCCACGAACGGCACGTTCCCGGTCCTCGGTACGCAGCTGACGGGCGCCACGCCGAAGACCGACGCGCGCAGGACGGCGGATGTCGATCTGATCCTCGGTACGGCGTTCAAGAAGCTGAACACCCCGAAGGAAGCCGCCGCGGCCCTCGCCGCCCTCAACAGGCCGGCCCCGGCGCCCTCCTCCTGCCGCTGAGGGCTGTCCCGTCGTCACGCAGCGCAGCAGGCGCCGGTTCGACGACAGGCACCTCGGGGCGCACGGGCCGAAAGCCCTGGCCGGAACCGGGACTCAGTCGACGGTTCCGTACATCCGGTCGCCCGCGTCGCCGAGCCCCGGCACGATGTAGCCGTTCTCGTTCAGCCGCTCGTCGACCGAGGCGGTGACCACGGTCACCGGCGTACCCGCCAGCTCGCGCTCCATCACCTCGACGCCCTCGGGCGCCGCGAGCAGCACGACGGCGGTGACATCGTCCGCACCGCGCTTGATCAGCTCCTGAATCGCCGCGACCAGCGTGCCGCCGGTGGCCAGCATCGGGTCCAGGACGTAGACCTGTCGGCCCGAGAGGTCCTCCGGCATGCGCGTCGCATACGTGGACGCCTGGAGCGTCTCCTCGTCGCGGATCATGCCCAGGAAGCCCACCTCGGCGGTCGGCAGCAGCCGCACCATGCCGTCGAGCATGCCGAGACCGGCTCGCAGGATCGGCACGACCAGGGGCCGCGGGTGCGACAGCTTGACCCCGGTCGTCGGTGTGACCGGCGTCTCGATGTCGACCTGCTCGGTGCGCACGTCCCGGGTGGCCTCGTACGCGAGCAGGGTGACCAGCTCGTCGGCGAGCCGCCGGAAGGTCGGGGAGTCGGTGCGCTTGTCGCGCAGGGTGGTGAGTTTGTGCGCGACCAGCGGGTGGTCGACGACGTGGATCCGCATGGGTTCAACAGTAACCGGGCTCCCTCGCACCTGTGCGCTGGCATCAATCACACGTTCGGAGGGAAGGTGGGGGCATACGGACCCGGGCTTGAGGTGAGGTGCGGATGGCGGACGGGAAGCAGCAGAAGCGGGACCAGCCGGTCCCGCGCGACGCGCAGGGCGCGCCGGAGGCCGAGACCGAAGCGGAGCGCCGCAGACGGCGCGCCCACTTCCTCCGCGAGCTTCATGAGGCGAAGGCGCTGCGCGACCGGGTCCAGCCGCGCCGCGCCCGGGCCGCCCGAATGCGCCAAGCCATGCGGATGCGAACCTTCCGCTGGTAGCGCTCCGATCAGCAGGACGGCCCCTTCGGAGCAGTGTCCGCGACAACTGATCCACGACGCAACGGTCGAACTACTCTCGCGAACGCTAGGTTTCTGCCACGATTCCGATGGGCGGGACGCAGGACAGCCGGATCACCGGATGCCCTCCCGCCGGACCGACACCCCTATGACCAGTGGGAGAGTCACGGTGTACTTCGCCGCACTGCTCGCGCGCACCGAAGACGGGTGGGAAGCGAGCGACACGGAGCTCGACGATGTGGAGACCCTGTCCGATCTGACGGATCTGGCCCGTGAGGCCTCGGTGGACGAGGACACAGTGCTCGTCTTCATCGAACAGGAGGACGCCTGGTTCGGCGTCATCCGGGTGGACGGTGAGGAGGACCCCCGTATCTACATCTCGGACGCGTCCGCCGCCGCCCGCTCCTCCTACGGGGAGATCCTGCTCACCGATGAACTGCTCGGCCGCGAACCCGAGGCCGAGGACTCGATTGCCGCCCTCGAAGAGCTCGTCGGCCTCGACGGTACGGAGGACGGCGAGCCGGATCACACCACCGACAATCAGACCGACCACGACGACAACGACGACGGACTCGACGCCGACGCCGTACCGACGGGTCCGCTCGGAGACACCGGGATCCTGTCCGATCTCGGACTTCCCGAGAAGGAACTGCTGATGCTGCGCACGGACGCCCTGGTGGAGATCGCGGACGCGCTGGGTGCGGCCGAGGTCCTGGAGACCGTCCGTTAAGGTCCGCGGGTGACCGCACCACCGGGCCCGCACGGACCGCAAGAACCCCACGACCCGACGAACGATCCCGTACGGGACCCATGGCGGGCGGCCATGCGCCGCGCCCTGGACGAGGCCGCACACGCGGCGCAGGCCGGTGATGTGCCGGTCGGCGCCGTCGTCCTCGGCCCGGACGGCACCTTGCTCGCCACGGGACACAACGAACGCGAGGCGACCGGCGACCCGACCGCGCACGCCGAGATCCTTGCCGTCCGCCGGGCCGCCGAGGCGCTCGGCGCATGGCGGCTGACCGGCTGCACGCTGGTGGTCACCCTGGAGCCGTGCACCATGTGCGCGGGCGCACTCGTGCAGTCCCGGGTGGCCCGGGTCGTCTACGGGGCACGGGACGAGAAGGCGGGCGCGGCCGGTTCGCTCTGGGACCTCGTACGGGACCGGCGGCTCAACCACCGCCCCGAAGTGATCCACGGAGTTCTGGAGGGCGCCTGTTCCGCCCAGCTGACGGCCTTCTTCCGCGACCGCTGACCCGGCGGCGCGCCCAGCCTCCGATCCGGCTTCCGCACACGCGGGAGAATCGGATTTCAACCCACGGCCTGAATGGTCTAAGCTCTCTCTCGGTAGCGTGTCCGAGCGGCCGAAGGAGCTCGCCTCGAAAGCGAGTGTGGGGAAACTCACCGAGGGTTCAAATCCCTCCGCTACCGCCATAAGAAACCGTCTCTGACCTGTGCGAACAGGTCAGAGACGGTTTTTTGTTCCTCTCACGTCCACATGGATGTCCGCTCAGAGCCTGCAAGCGGGTGGATGGACGCGTGACCTTCACCGCCATTCGGAGCGAGGGGGAACGCACGGGGAGGACGCTGCGGGTTCAGACCCGGGCGTGCGTGGTGATGTCGGCGGTGAACTCCGCGATGACGACAGGGGTCACCGTCGGACGACACTGGTGGAGCGCGGCGAGGTAGTCGTCGGTGTCTGCGCCTGCCTCGGCGAAGTCGCGTTCGAAGGCAGCCTGGGCGGCGATCCGGGCCGCGTGCTCGATGTCGGCCGGGGTGAACAGCTCGCTGGCCATGACGAGCGCGTCCAGGTCGACATCGTCGCGCCGGCCGGAGTAGCGCGACCAGATCGCCGCGCGGGCGGCCGGGTCCGGGGTCCCGATGGGGATCAGGTAGTCGAACCGGCCGGGACGCAGGAAGGCCGGGTCGAGGGAGCGGATGGAGTTGGTGGCACAGACCAGCAGCCGCTCGTCGCGCTCGCGGAAGCCTGGGATGAGTTTGAGGAGTTCATTGGTGACACCGTGCATGCCGGGCTCCGGGCGTGCGCCGCGTACGGGAGCGATCTCCTCGACCTCGTCGATGAAGACCAGCACCCGCTCCAGTTCCGCGATCCGGGCGAAGGCCGTGCGCAGAGCGGCGGCGAGATTTCCTTCGTCCGCCAGTCGGGACGGCAGCAGTTCCACGAAGGGCCAGCCGAGGCGGGAGGCGATGGCTCGGGCGAAGGTGGTCTTGCCCGTCCCGGGCGGACCGAACAGCGTGATGGCGCGCGGCGGTATGACCCCGTGCCGGGCAGCGCGCTCGGGTTCGGCCAGCGGCAGCACGATGCGACGCTCGATCAGCTTCTTCTCCGCCTCCATGCCGGCGACCTTGGCCCACAGATCACCGGACAGCACCCGGCCACCCAGCTCCTCCAGAAGGTTCGCCGCGGTGCCGGTGGCCGATTCGGTCTTCTCGAAGTAGGCGACGGCCGGCCTTCGCGTGTAACCAGCCTTCTGCAGCCCCTCGCCGAGCAGTTCCTCCTCCGGCAGCACGTAGGCGATGCGGCGCACCCTGGCCGCGATCAGCCGGCGTTCCAGTTCCATCAGCAGCGCGCTGGCCAGGCCCCGGCCGCGCCACGCCGGTGAAATGGCGATCCGCATCACCCAGGCCCGGCCCTCGGAAACCTGGGCGAGCGCCGCGCCGATGGGCTCGCCTCGGTGGACAGCGACCACCGCGGGCTGGCGGGACGTCAGGGCGCTGATGCACTCGGCCAGCGAGAAGACGGATTCCTGGCCGAGATCCGCAGTCGTGTCGATGAGATGCACGACCGCCGCCAGGTCGTCCTCACGGTAGTCATGGATGAGCCAGTTCACATGCCGCTCCTCGCCTCGGGTGGTTCGGGAGACGCTAGAGCGCCGACGGCGGACGGTCGCGCTCCATTACGGACAACGGAGCAGCCGTAACCGTACGAACAGGAAGCGGTGCGAAAAGCGGACTCCGGCTACGCCCGGCAGGCCGTCCGAGAGGCGTGGCAGCCCACTTGGTTCAGCGCTCGCCGGCAGGAGCTCCGCGCAGGAGGTGATGGTCCGACAGCCCGGTGGGGTCGGTGCCGCGGCATCGATCACCTGGTTGCGGACCGTCGGCGCCCTGACGCCCGAGGTGGTCCGTGCGCGCGTGGGCGCGGCCCGCCGGCAGCGCCATTCTTCGGTCGGGCCACACACATACCGAGGCATAGGGTCGGAGTGTGATCGAAGACCCCGCCGAAACCCCCCTCGGATACGGCCATTCGTGCGGATAGAATCGCGCGACTGCACTGGTGATCGAGGGGGAGGCAGGGGCTGATGGTGCAAGCGAAGAAGATCGCGCTCTACATGATTGTCGTCTTCGTGCTGTACACGATCATTCACTCCCCCAAACGGGCCGCGGATCTTGTCCAGGTAGGGTTCGAGGGCATTTCGAGTGCCGCACAGGGCGTCGGCGATTTCATGACCGAGCTCGTGAAGTAGGAGTACCCCATGATCCGTCATCTGGTCCTGTTCAAGCTGAACGACGGCGTGAAGCGTGACGATCCGCGTGTTGTCGCCGGGGCGAAGGCGTTCCAGGAGCTCGGAGGACAGATCCCGGAGCTGGAGTTCTGGGAGTGTGCCTGGAACATCACCGACCGGCCGATCGCGTACGACTTCGCCATCAACTCCGCGGTCGCCGACGAGGACGCCCTGGGGCGCTACGTCGCACACCCGGCCCATCAGGCCGCCGCCGAACAGTGGAAGGCTTTCGCCACCTGGGTGATTGCCGACTATCCCTTCTGACCTCCGCGGTCCCGGAACCCACAAGCCCCCCACCATTTCGGTGAGGGGCTTTTCCGTGGGTTTAAACCAATACGCCCTCAACACGACACCATGCGGTGCTTGCACACAGTGGACATGTCTTGTGATGCTATGACCGCTTTTGACGGATGAGTTGACCGAAGTTGACCGCAAAGGGGTGGCCTCACCGTGCCGGCCAGTACAGCGCCTCAAGTGCCTCCCCAGATCGTCCAGAACGACGATGCCCAAGCCACCCACACAGCCCAGTCCGATCAGTCCGCCCCGGCAACCCGGGCCGCCCCGGTGGCCGAGACCGTCCAGACCGAGACGCCCGACGGCACGACGCCCGCCAGGACCCGGGGCGCGGACACCAGGGCGCTCACCCGGGTCCTCTTCGACCAGCTCAAGGACCTGGAACCGGGAAGTGCGGAGCACAGCAGAGTGCGGGCCGCACTGATCGAGGCCAACCTCCCCCTCGTGCGGTACGCCGCGGCGCGCTTCCGGAGCCGCAACGAACCCATGGAGGACGTCGTCCAGGTCGGCACCATCGGGCTGATCAACGCCATCGACCGGTTCGACCCCGAACGCGGCGTCCAGTTCCCGACCTTCGCGATGCCCACCGTCGTCGGCGAGATCAAGCGGTACTTCCGGGACAACGTGCGGACCGTCCACGTGCCGCGGCGACTGCACGAGCTCTGGGTACAGGTCACCGGCGCCACCGAGGACCTGACGACCGCGCACGGCCGCTCACCCACCACCGCGGAGATCGCCGAGCGCCTGAAGATCTCCGAGGAGGAGGTGCTGGCCTGCATCGAGGCGGGACGCTCCTACCACGCGACCTCACTGGAAGCCGCCCAGGAGGGCGACGGGCTGCCCGGACTGCTCGACCGGCTCGGCTACGAGGACCCCGCTCTCGCGGGGGTCGAGCACCGTGATCTGGTCCGCCATCTCCTCGTCCAGCTGCCCGAGCGCGAGCAGCGGATCCTGCTGCTGCGCTACTACAGCAATCTGACGCAATCACAGATCAGCGCCGAATTGGGCGTTTCCCAGATGCATGTGTCAAGACTGCTGGCCAGAAGCTTCGCGCGACTTCGATCCGCAAACAGGATCGAGGCGTAACCGGATCGGGTAAATCGATCAAAGTTCCTCTCGGGCAGCCCGAATGCCGCACAACCCCCGTTAACTGCACATATGTCACCTTGACTTGTCGACATGTCACTACAGCGCGTTGCCGACATGTGACATTCTGCGTGAACCGCGTTTGCCGCAGCCCCGCCTCCGGTATTCAGGTGGAGGCTGCGTTCCTCCGATGGTCGTGGCTACCGCGACCGTCCGCGACCTCAAGGGGGTGGCATGTCCGCAGAACAGGGCAGCTCGAAGGTGCTCACGCTCACGAAGAGCGCACCCGCACCCGCTGTGCTCACCAGCTCGTCGGAAGCCATCGACACCCGCACTCTGTCCCGCTCCCTGTTCCTGCGGCTCGCCGCCCTGGGTCCCGCACCGGGGCCCGACGGACCGGACAGCCCGGAGCGTGCCTACGTGCGAGACACACTCATCGAGCTCAACCTCCCGCTGGTGCGGTACGCCGCGGCGCGGTTCCGGAGCCGTAACGAACCCATGGAGGACATCGTCCAGGTCGGCACGATCGGCCTGATCAAGGCCATCGACCGGTTCGACTGCGAACGGGGCGTGGAATTCCCGACGTTCGCCATGCCCACCGTCGTCGGCGAGATCAAGCGCTTCTTCCGCGACACCTCCTGGTCGGTGCGGGTGCCGCGCCGGCTCCAGGAGCTGCGGCTCGCGCTGACGAAAACGAGCGACGAGCTGGCCCAGAAGCTCGACCGTTCGCCGACCGTTCCGGAGCTCGCGGCGGCGCTCGGGGTCTCCGAGGAGGACGTGGTCGACGGCCTGGCCGTCGGCAACGCGTACACCGCCTCCTCACTGGACTCGCCCTCCCCGGAGGACGACGGCGGGGAGGGCTCGCTCGCGGACCGGCTCGGCTACGAGGACTCCGCACTGGAAGGCGTCGAGTACCGCGAATCGCTGAAGCCGCTGCTGGCCAAACTCCCGCCCCGGGAGCGGCAGATCATCATGCTGCGGTTCTTCGCCAACATGACCCAGTCGCAGATCGGCGAGGAGGTCGGCATCTCGCAGATGCACGTCTCACGTCTGCTGACCCGGACGCTCGCCCAGCTCAGGGAGGGGCTCATCGCCGACTGACTCACACACAGTCGTGCGAGGGTTCCGAATTGACGGTCCGTCAGCCACACTTGCGCGATGCGACGTCAGACATTCGGCTCGACCGGCCGCCGGGGCACCGTGATCGCCGCCTCGGTGGCCGTGCTGTGCCTGGGCGGCGCACTCGTCGCCTGCGGCGCCGGAGCGGGCGACGGAGACGGCTATGCGGCAGTCGGCGCGGCGGGCACCGGCCCGGAGAAGGCACCCAAGGGCGCGGTCGCACCTTCGGGCAGGGTGACGCTGATTCCGCTGGACGGGGAGGGCGGCGGCAGCGCGGGTACGGAGCCGAGGCCGGGCTCCTCCGCAGCGAGCGGCGGCACCGGTGGTACGGGCGGCACCGGCAGCGGTGCGGCCGGCGGCGCGGGCGGCGGCGCGGGCGACCGCACGAGCAGCGGTGCGCGGTCCTCCAGCGGATCCGGCGGCACCTCCGTCGACACCACCGGGGGCGCTGCGGGTTCCGCGGGCGGCACGGGCTCCGTCGGCAGCACAGATGGCAGCGGCACCGGTGGCACGGCCTCGGGCGGCGCGGGGGGCGGCTCCGCGACTCCCTCCCCGTCCGCACCGGGGCCCACCGCGCCCGCGGGACCTGCCGTGCTGGCCCTGGGCGCACCCGAGCGGGCGGCGGCCGATCACCGCTGGTGCGAGAAGGTGACTGTCGAGTTCCGCAATACCGGCGGTTCACCGGCCCGGTCGGGAACGGTCACCTTCGCCACGCACATCATCGGCGGGCTCGGGATCGACTGGGCGACCGTGGAAACGACCGCGCCGCTGCCCGCGCCGATCGACGCGGGAGCGGCGCGGGAGAAGACGTACACCGTCTGTGTGGACGCCTGGCGGGTGCCCCTGGGCATGCATGTCGAGACCCAGGGCATCACCGCCGTCTGGAAGTGACGGATGGGAAGGGCGGGGTCGGGTCAGCGGAGCGCGAGCCAGGCGACCGCGCCGAGGATGACGATCACCGCGACGACAGCGACGATCACTCCGGTCTTCGGTCCGGACGACGCGGCCGGCTGCTGCCGACGCTGCGGCTCGCCCTCGTCGACGAAGGCGCGGAACATCTGGGTGCTGCCCGCGGGGTCGTGGTTGCCCTGGGGGCCCTGGGGGTTGCCATTTACCGGCGGCTGATTACGCATGAATGCATTCCCACTCGATCGGGTGAAGTGCTCGTCGGATACTGCGATATGAAGCCTGTGGAACTGTAGCGTCGTCACGTGGGAGAGGGTCCTGCGGCCAACGCTCGACCCCTCTCGCACCAGGGACTCGGCCCGCCACGGACTGGATCACGCGCGTGGCGCGTGCCGCCACCGGGGTGCGAAAGCGGAGAACCAGGTCATCCAAGACCGTTCGGGATGGCCCGCCAGACGCACAGCACCTCGCGCCGGGCGCCAAGGAACGGTTGTGTGCCATGGGTCAGGACCCTAGCGGTCCGGCGGCACCTTAAGCCCCTACGGGGCGACGGCCGGGCCACGAGTAACGCTCGGGGCCTACTGCCGTTTCGGGGCCATCGTCCACACCTCCGGTGTGGAACGGGACACACCCGACCCGTCTCGGACACGCTGGGCGTTTGACCCAAGCGCTACGCAGCCTTTTGCTTTCCTTTACTTATGCAAGCTTCATTTCGTTTGCCTGCAGCAACCAACAGACATATGGTTGCCCTAAGCAACAAGATGAACCGGTGAGATGTCTGGGGGGCCCGTGGCCGTACGAGGTCAGTACGAAGAACTGGCCCGACAGCTCAGCGCCATCGGGGCCGTCAAGCGGGGTCTCGCCCGCATACTGCCCCCCGAATGCCCCAGCGGCTCCGCGGCCGTACTGGCACTTCTCTGTGAACACGGCGAAATGCGGATCAGCAGACTGGCCGAGCTGATGGCCGTCGACATGTCGGTGACCAGCCGTCATGTCGCCCATGTGGCAGAGCATGGCTGGATCGAACGGTCCTCGGACCCGGCGGACAAGCGGTCCCGCATCCTGCGGCTGACCCCCGCCGGACACGACGTGCTCAGTGATCTGAACCGCCGGACCACCGAAATGTTCATCCACAACCTCTCCGACTGGTCCGACGACGACGTCGGACAGCTCAACACGCTGTTGGCCAGGCTGCGCGACAGTTTTGCCTGTCGCGGCCCCGGAGGGTGCGCCCCCGGAAGGCACATCGGCGACTGCTCCCGGCATGCCGACAGCGACAACGACTCGCACACCCGTACACCTGTGTAACAGAAGCAAAGCAAAGGAACTCAATGGCTACGACCACACCAACCGGTGTACGGGGCGGCCACGCCAAGCACGGAGGACATCCTTCCTCCGACGGCACGCCGATGACACACCGGCAGATCATGGAAGCACTGACCGGGCTGCTGCTCGGCATGTTTGTCGCGATCCTGTCGTCGACCGTCGTCTCCAACGCTCTCCCCCAGATCATCTCGGACCTCGGCGGCGGCCAGTCCGCGTACACCTGGGTCGTCACGGCCTCGCTGCTCGCGATGACGGCCACCACTCCTCTGTGGGGCAAGCTCTCCGACCTGTTCAGCAAGAAGCTGCTGGTCCAGATAGCGCTCGTCATCTACGTCCTGGGCTCGGTCGTCGCGGGTATGTCGACCAGCAGCGGCATGCTCATCGCCTGCCGTGTCGTCCAGGGCATCGGCGTCGGCGGTCTCTCCGCCCTCGCCCAGATCGTGATGGCCGCGATGATCGCCCCGCGTGAGCGCGGTCGCTACAGCGGCTACCTCGGCGCGGTCTTCGCCGTCGCCACCGTCGGTGGTCCGCTGCTCGGCGGTGTCATCACCGACACCAGCTGGATGGGCTGGCGCTGGTGCTTCTATGTCGGTGTGCCGTTCGCGGTCATCGCGCTGATCGTGCTCCAGAAGACCCTGAAGCTCCCGGTCGTCAAGCGTGACGTCAAGGTCGACTGGACGGGCGCGTTCTTCATCAGCGCCGCCGTATCGCTGCTGCTGATCTGGGTGACCTTCGCGGGCGACAAGTACGACTGGCTGTCCTGGCAGACCGGCGTGATGCTGGCCGGCTCCCTGGTGCTCGCCCTGCTCTTCCTCTACACGGAGTCCCGGGCCAGCGAGCCGATCATCCCGCTGCGCCTCTTCCGCAACCGCACCATCACGCTGGCCTCGGCCGCCTCGCTGTTCGTCGGGATCGCGATGTTCGCGGGCACCGTCTTCTTCAGCCAGTACTTCCAGCTGGCGCGCGGCAAGTCGCCGACGATGTCCGGCGTCATGACGATCCCGATGATCACCGGCCTGTTCCTCTCGTCGACCATCTCCGGTCAGATCATCACCAAGACCGGCCGCTGGAAGGCCTGGCTGGTCAGCGGTGGCTTCCTGGTCACCGCCGGGCTCGGGATGCTCGGCACGATCCGGTACGACACGGAGTACTGGCACATCGCGATCTTCATGTTCGTGATGGGTCTCGGCACCGGCATGATGATGCAGAACCTGGTGCTCGCCGCGCAGAACCAGGTCGCACCGTCCGACCTCGGGGCGGCCAGCTCCGTCGTCACCTTCTTCCGTTCCCTCGGTGGTGCGATCGGCGTCTCGGCGCTGGGCGCCGTCATGGCGAACCGCGTCACCCACTACGTCAAGGACGGCCTCGCGGACCTCGGTCCGAAGGGCGCGGCCCTGGGCCACGGCGGCACCGGCGGCGGGGGCATCCCCGACCTGGACAAGCTGCCCGCACCGTTCCGCACGGTCATAGAGAGTGCCTACGGGCACGGTGTCGGCGACGTCTTCCTGTACGCCGCTCCGGCCGCGCTGATGGCCTTCCTCATCACGATCTTCATCAAGGAGGTCGCGCTGAAGACGAACGCGGCGAACGACGCCCCGGCGGAGGCCGAGGCTCCCGCCGCGGTGCTCGCCGAGGTCCCGTCCGGTGCAGCCGCGCCGGTCTCCGAGGGCGCGGCCGGGGTCACCTCGGTCGACACGCTCGAAGCTCCGGTGGCAACCGTGCAGGGCACCCCGGTGAGCGGTGTGGTGCGGGGCGCCGAGGGAGCACCCGTCGCCCGGGCCGCGGTGACACTGATCTCGCTGGGCGGCCGGCAGCTGGGGCGCTCCGTCGCCCAGGCCGACGGCAGCTACCGTCTGGACGCCCCGGGCGCCGGCAGCTACGTCCTGATCGCGTCCGCCGACGGCTTCCAGCCGCAGGCGTCCACCATGGTCATCGGCGACCAGCAGCTGTCGTACGACATCCTGCTCGCCGGTACGAGCGGCCTGGCCGGGACCGTGCGGGCCGCCGAGAGCGGTGATCCGGTCGACGGTGCCATGGTCATCGTGACCGATGTGCGCGGTGATGTGCTGGCCACCGGCACGTCCGCCGAGACCGGCGAGTTCACCTTCGCCGAACTGGTGCCCGGCGCGGTGACCGTCGCGGTGAACGCCATCGGCTTCCGTCCGCTGGCGCTGCCGGTGGAGATCGGCGGCCAGGGTGTCACCCGGGTCGACGCCGTACTGCAGTCCGGTGCGCTGGTCCAGGGTGTCGTGCGGGCCGGTTCGGCCCGACGGCCGCTGCCGGATGCCCGCGTCACGCTGGTCGACGCGGCGGGGAATGTGGTCGCCACCTCGACGACCGGGGAGGACGGGGCGTACGCCTTCGCCGACCTGGACGCGGGCGAGTACTCGGTCATCGCGACCGGCTACCCGCCGGTGGCCGGCGCGCTGACCGTGGCCGGTCGCGGGGTCGACGGCCACGACATCGAGCTCGCCCACCCCGGCGAGTGATCGAGTAACACAGACCCCTGGCGGGCAGCGCTTCGAGCGGAGAGGCTGCCGCCAGTGGAAATGGGCCCCGGTGGTGGAGACGGCAGGCAGGGGACGGCCTGCCGTACCCGCCCCGGGGCCGACTCATTGAGTCATGGAGCAAGGAGAGAAACGGGATGGGACTTCGTGCACAGGTACGGACGCGGGACGGCTGGGCCGTCCAGCACGCGGTCGTGACGGTGACCGACATGACCGGCACCCAGGTGCTGCGAGCCGCCGCCGACGAGGACGGGGCGGTACGGACCGACGCCCTGCTCCCGGCCGGCGCGTACACGGTGATCGTGACCGCGGTCGGGTACGCCCCCGCCGCGTCGACCGCCCTCGTCACGGCGAGCGGACGGGTCGAGGCCGGCACAGTGGTGCTGGCACGCCAGGGCGGCGTGGAACTGCCGCCGCCGGGCGCCTGGTCGCTGGACCCGGCGCACTGCTCGGTGGGCGCGGTCGCGCAGCACCTGGGGATCTCCAGCGTGCGCGGCCGGTTCACCGAGTTCGGCGGCCGGATCGAGATCGCGGAGGAGGTCCACCGCTCCCGCGTCGACGCCGTGATCAGCGCGGCCAGTATCGACACGGGCAACGGCATGCGCGACAAGCACCTGCGCTCGCCGGACTTCCTCGACGTGGACCGGTTCCCGGAGATCACGTACCGCTCGGACGGGCTCACCCCGGCCGGCCCCGACCGCTGGACCGTACACGGCCTGCTGGCGATGCGCGGCGTCGAGCGCCCGGTCGACCTGGACCTGACCTACCTCGGCACCGGCCCCGACCCGTGGGGCGGGGTGCGCGCTGCATTCAGCGCAACGGCGGAGCTGCGCCGCGACGATTTCGCCATGAACTACAACCAGGTGGTGCAGGCGGGTATCTCGGCGATCGGCACGACGCTGCGGGTGGAGCTGGACATCCAGGCCGTGCAGGGCGAGTCCCTGCCGTCGTAGTCTGCGGACATGGCACCCGACATCGCGACCAACACCGCCGTGGAACTCGATGATTTGCTGGCGTTCGTACGGCCCCGCCACCGGGCGATCCTGCTGACCACCCGGGCCGACGGCCGCCCTCAGGGATCCCCGCTGACGTGCGGCGTCGACGACGCCGGCCGGGTCGTCATCTCGACCTACCCCGAACGGGCGAAGACCCGGAACGCGAAGCGGGACGAGCGCGTGAGCGTGATCGTCCTGTCGGACGACTGGAACGGGCCGTGGGTGCAGATCGACGGGTCGGCCGAGGTGATCGACGCGCCCGACTCGGTCGAACCGCTCGTCGAGTACTTCCGGAACATCTCGGGAGAGCACCCGGACTGGGACGAGTACCGGGCGGCGATGGTGAAGCAGGGCAAGTCGATCATCCGGATCACCCCGGAGCGGTGGGGGCCCATTGCCACGGGCGGTTTCCCCGCCCACCTGGCGCCCGGCAGCTGACGGCTGTTCCGGGATGATTGAGAACGTCCTTCCGGCCCCGGGCCTGCTCACGCGGGCCCGGGGCCGGCCACGGCACTGGGCCGTGTTTCGAAAGTCCCGCCTGCCAGGCGGCGTCTGGCCCGCACGCTCGCTGCGTTGCCGGGCCCGCCCTACGGGCGGACGGCGCTGCTTTCGAAACACGCCCTAGCGGTCCCGCATCGCCTCGATCCCCGCGATCAGCAGGTCAAGGGCGAAGGTGAAGTCCCGCTCGCGCATCTCCTCGACCGTGTCGCCGCCGCGGGCGTCCATCAGATCCTGCGACGACTCGACGAACCGGCTGAGCTGCGGCTGGGACCGGATCGTGCCCAACGCCTGCTGGAAGAACTCATCCTGGCTGAGCCCCGCCTCCGCGGAACGCTGCACGATATGGCCCTCGATGGTGCCGAATCCGTACACGAACTGGAAGACCGCGGAGAGAGCGCCCGTCTGCTGGTGCAGCGGCAGCCCGGTCGCCCGGATCACGTCCTGGACGGCGTACGAGAACAGCATGGAGTGCGGGCCGATGTTGAGGAAATGTCCGGCGAGCGGCGACACCCAGACGTGCCGGAACAGGAGCTCCCGGTAGGCGGTGGCCAGTTCGCGGAGCCGGTCGTGCCAGTGCGCCTCCTCCCGGGGAGGCGCGATCTCGCTGTAGACCGAGTCGAGGGCCAGCTCCAGCAGGTCGTCCTTGGTGTCGACGTACCAGTAGAGGGACATCGCGGTGACGTCCAGTTCGGCGGCGAGCCGGCGCATGGAGAACTTGGCGAGACCCTCGGCGTCCAGCAGCCGGACCGTCGCCGCCGTGATCCTGTCTCGGTCGAGGCCGGTCGGCTGGTCCGATTTACGGGTGCGCGACGGTGCCCGCTGATCCAGCCACACACTGGTCCTGACAGGGTTCTTCGCACGGTCGGCCGCGGACACCATGGCGCACTCTCCTCGTCTTGCCGGCGGGACGGACGGGATGACCGAACCGGATCCGTGCCCTGTGCGCACGAACCGGATTCGTACAGTCCGGTACGCCCCGCCTGATGCTATGCCGCTGCCGCGGCCGAGTCTGCCTGAACAGATTCTGCCCGCTCCGCCCGTCGCAGGAGCACGGCAGCCAGCAGCCCGCCCGCCAGCACCGCCACCGCCCCGACCAGCTGGCTGGTCTCCAGTCCCGAGGCGAAGGCGTCGGTGATCCGCTGCCGCTCGCCGTCGTCGGTCGCCGCAGCGAGCGCCGCGGGAAGCGAGGCGGCCCCGACGGCCGCCGGCACGAGCGCCGCGAACCGCGAATTCAGCACCGCGCCGAGGACCGCGACCCCCAGACCGTTGCCGAACTCGGCGAGCGTGCCGTTGACTCCCGCGCCCACCCCCGCCTTCGCCGGCGGGATGGCGCTCATGATCGCGTTGGCCATGGCCGGCATGGCGAGTGCGATGCCCGCGCCCATGACGACCAAGCCGAGCAGCATGCCGCCGTAACCGTTGCCGCCCAGCAGGGCGATCGCGGCGAGACCCGCGGCCAGCAGGCTCATCCCGGCGGCGATCGTGGCAGGCGTGCCCAGCTTGGGCACCAGCCTGGCGCCCAGGCCCGTGAGGTTGAGCGCGACGACGCTCAGCGCCAGCGGAGCCGTGCGCAGACCCGCCTCCAGCGGCTCGTATCCGAGGACGAACTGGAGCTGCTGGGTGAGGAGGAAGAGCGAGCCGCCCATCCCGAAGGCGACTAGGATCGCGCCCGCGACCGCCCCGACGAACTTCTGGTTCCGGAAGAAGTGCATGTCCAGCATCGGGTACGGAATGTGCAGCTCCCACAGCACGAATCCGGTGAGGACCGAGACCCCGATGAACGCGGTCAGCAGCACCTGGCCCGAGGTCCAGCCGTGCTCCGGGCCGGAGATGATCGCGTACACGACGGAGGCCATGCCGATGGTGGACAGCAGCGCGCCGAGCAGGTCGGGGCGCTCGCCGCGCGGGTTCTTGGATTCCGGGACGAGACGGATCACCGCGGCCAGGCCGATGACGGCGACCGGGATGTTGATCAGGAAGATCGCACCCCACCAGAAGTGGTCGAGCATCACTCCGCCGATCAGCGGTCCCACGGCGAAGCCGAGCGAGCTGACGGTCGACCAGACGCCGATCGCCTTGACCCGTTCGGTGTCGTCGAAGATCTGGACGACGACAGCAAGGGTCGTGGTCATCAGCAGCGCACCGCCGATACCCATGCCGGCCCGGGCGGCGATCAACTGCACGGACGTCTGGGCCAGTCCGGCCACCAGCGAGCCGATTCCGAACAGCGCGAGGCCGGCGACCAGCATCTTCTTGCGGCCGTAGCGGTCGGCGGAACTGCCGGCCGTGAGCAGCAGACCCGACTGGACCAGCGAATAGGCGTTGATCATCCACTGCACGTCGGCGGTGGACGCGTCCAGCTCCCGGGTGAGGGAGGGGATCGCGACGTTGAGGACGGTGTTGTCGAGCAGCACGGTGAGCTGGGCGAGGCAGATGACGCCGAGGATCAGCCAGCGTTGCGGGTGGCTCGGTGACGAGAGGTGGTTCTGCTCGGCGGCGGTCGCCGTCATGCGGGCTCCTTGAGCTCCTGGGGTTGCTTTACGGTGTACAAGGCAATGCGTTGTACACCGTAAAGCAACCCTATACGGCGTACAAGCGACTTTCGCGCGGTACGGTGCTCGACGCTGATCAACAGGGAGCCGACTAGGGCTGGAGTGGCATGTCACTGCGTCGTCGTACGGTGGAAGTCCTGATTGCCGCGGGTCTGTTGGGGGCGGTCGCCGCCCCGCCCGCCGGAGCTGCCGGGCAGGGTCATCCAGTGCCTCTGCGCGTCGCCACGTACAACATCCATGCCGGCTCGGGCATGGACAACGTCTTCGATCTGGACCGGCAGGCGGCGGAACTCCGCTCGCTCGACGCCGATGTGATCGGGCTTCAGGAGGTCGACGTCCACTGGGGCACGCGCAGCGAGTGGCGCGATGTCGCGGGCGAGCTGGCAAAGCGGCTGGACATGCGGGTGTCGTTCGCCCCGATCTACAGCCTCGATCCGGAGACTTCCGGTGCGTCCCGGCGCGAGTTCGGCGTCGCGGTGCTGTCGAAGTACCGGATCGTCAGCGCCGAGAACCACGAGATCACCCGGCTCTCCACCCAGGTCCCCAACCCCGTGCCGGAGCCCGCACCCGGCTTCGGTGAAGTGGTCGTACGGGTGAAGGGGATGCCCGTGCATGTGTATGTGACGCACCTCGACTACCGCGGCGACCCGTCCGTCCGGATCGCGCAGGTCGCCGACACCCGGCGGATCATGGCGGAGGACGAGGGGCCGAAGGTGCTCCTCGGCGACTTCAACGCGGAACCGGGCGCCCCGGAACTGGCCCCGCTGTGGGAGGACCTGACCGATGCCGACCCGAATGCGCCGTCTTTCCCCGCACTGGACCCGGTGAAACGGATCGACTGTGTGGCGGTGTCGAAGGACGCCGTGCGGGTACGCGACGCGGCGGTGGCCGAGACACTTGCCTCGGACCACCGCCCGGTCGTCGCGGATCTGCTGCTGCTCCGGCGCTGAGGGACGGCGAAGTCAGCCGGTACGAGCGCACCCGCGGGAGTGTCCGCGCGAGCCGGGCCGCCACCTCAAGCGTTCAGTCGGCGCTCGCCCTGTCGGCGACGGTGATCCGGAAGGCGTACGGGAAGGTGCGCACCAGATGGCCGTGCAGGTGCAGCACACAGGGTTCGAGGTGCAGCCGGGTCCGCAGCGTCCACGGCCACCGCCCCCTCTCCGCTCTCCCCGCCGCGCCCGACCGCTCGGCGGGTCATTCACCGGGCTTGATGAGATATCCGGCCCCGCGCCGGGTGTGGATCATCGGCGTCCGTCCGGCGTCGATCTTCTTGCGCAGATACGAGATGTACAGCTCGACGACGTTCGCCTGCCCGCCGAAGTCGTAGTTCCACACGCGGTCGAGGATCTGCGCCTTGCTCAGCACCCTTCGCGGATTGCGCATCAGGAAGCGCAGCAGCTCGAACTCGGTCGCGGTGAGGTGGATGGACGTCGTGCCCCGGCTCACCTCATGGCTGTCCTCGTCGAGCACCAGGTCACCGACGACGAGCGTCGACTCGCTCCGTACCGCCGCCGTCCCGGACCGCCGGATCAGCCCGCGCAGCCGCGCCACGACCTCCTCCAGACTGAACGGCTTCGTCACGTAGTCGTCGCCGCCCGCCGTGAGCCCGGCGATCCGGTCCTCCACCGTGTCGCGCGCGGTCAGGAACAGCACAGGGACCTCGGTGAGCTCCCGGCGCAGCTCACCGAGGACCGAGAGCCCGTCCGTGTCGGGCAGCATCACATCGAGGATCACGGCGTCGGGCCGGAAATCGCGTGCCGCCCGGACGGCATTCGCACCGTCCCCGGCACTGCGCACCTCCCAGCCCTCGTAACGCAGGGCCATGGAGAGCAGCTCGGCAAGCGGAGCCTCGTCGTCAACGACCAGCACACGGACGGGGCTGCGGTCCGGCCTCAGCAGTTCGGTACGCCCCTGGGGCGAGGTCGTCGTCATGCCTCGACGATGCGGCACGCCTCTGAGAGGGTCCTTTCCCGATTCTGTGAATTCCCTGAGAAAGCGGAAGTGCCCGGGAGTGCTCAGCCCCGGCCGAACAGCGCGTGCGCGTTCCCGTAACAGACCGCGCGCAACCAGTCGTCCCCCAACTCCAGCCGCTCCAGCGCGTGCAGCTGATGCACGTACGGGTACGGAATGTTCGGGAAGTCCGTCCCCAGCAGGATCCGGTTCCCGAGACCCGCGAGCCGCCCCCGCTCCGCCACCGGGAACGGCGTGAACCCCTCCGAGAAGTCCGTGAACGCCATCGTCGTATCGAGCCGCACCTCGGGGTAGGTCTCCGCCAGCGCCAGGAACTCCGTGTACTCGGGCATCCCCAGGTGCGCCACCACGAGCCGCAGCCGCGGATGCCGGGCGAGCAGCCGGCCGACCGGCTCGGGCCCGGTGTACGCGCCGGGCGCGGGCCCGGACCCGCAGTGCATCACCACCGGGACCCCGGCGTCGGCGAGCAGCCCCCACACGGGCTCCAGCAGCGGATCGTTGGCGTCGTACGCCCCGACCTGGAGGTGCGACTTGAAGACGCGCGCCCCCGCCTCGACCGCCTCGCGGACATAACGCTCCACGCCCTCCTCGGGAAAGAGGGTCGCCGTGTGCAGGCAGTCGGGCACCCGGCGCGCGAAGTCGGCCGCCCAGCCGTTCAGCCAGGCCGCCATCCCCGCCTTGTGCGGGTAGAGCATCGAGGTGAACCGCCGCACCCCGAAGGACCGGAGCAGCGCGAGCCGTTCGTCCTCGTCGTGCCGGTAGGCGATCGGCCATTCCATGCCGGTCAGCGGTCCGGCGGAGTCGAAGTACGCCCACACCTTGCGGAGCACCTGCTCCGGCATGAAGTGCGTATGGACGTCGATCAGCCCCGGCAGCCCGAGGCGCTCCCAGAACCGCACCACGTCATTGTTCTCGCCACTCATCGCGCACTCCTCACCCGGCCCGCCCAGAGCACCGACGATCTCAGAACAGCCCGTCCTGCACGCCGCCGCCCCCGATGTCGACCACCGGCACGGTCACCCTCGACCGCGCATCGGCCCCCACCAGCTCCCAGCCGGTCATCAGCCGGGTGTCCAGCACGACCACCCCGTCCGCGGTCGCCAGATGCAGATCGGGCCCGGCGGCCGCGACCAGCCGCCCGCCGACCACCCCGCCGTCCACCAACTCGGTCACCGCCCGCCCCACCTCGACCGGCCCGTCCAGTCCGAACACCCCTGTGTGGTCGACGGGCTCGAACGGCAGCCGCTCCAGCGACTGCGGCCATCCCGCCCCCGTCTCCAGCGCCGCCGCCCGCCCGTACAGCTCCTCGACCTCCGCGACCCGCTCGGCGACACCCGGCAGCACGGCCCGCACGGCGCGCTTGCGTGCGTACGGGATCCGGTCCGGTACTCCCAGCGCCGCTCGGAGCAGCTCCTCGGTCCGCCGCGCCGCCATCAACGGGCCGCGCCCCAGCCAGCTGAAGACCACGGCCCCCTGCTCCCGCAGCCGCGCCGCGCCCCGCTCCTCCGCGGTGATACCGACCTTCACCATCCCGGGCCCGAACCAGGCGAGATAGACGCGGTACGTGCGAGGGTCGTCGGCGATCGTGTCGGCGGCCACCGAATGCGCCCGGTCCAGCCGCGCACACTCCGGGCACCGCGCCCCCGTACTCCGCCCGGACACCAGGGCGCCCAGTGGACACACGTTCCCCCGCGCCCCCACGCAGTGCCGCTCACCCGCTGCCCGGAACCCGAGCTCCTTCCCGTACCCGAGGACACTCACCCGCGCCGCGCCCCCCAGCCACCCGAGCACCGGCGCATCGGCCCCCTCGGGCCACCGCAGCCCACTGCACCGCCAGCCCCCCGTGGAACCCACAGACCCGGACACACCCGCCACGCCCCCTGGCCGCGTCTGCCCCGTATCCGGGTGCCGCCGGCCCTGCTGGTCCTGCGATCCCATGCGCAAACAACTCCCACCGAAGACTGACGCAGTTCGCTGCCGTACGGACTGCCGAACGGGCTCCTGTACGGACAACGCGAGAGGCCCCCGGGATTCCTCCCGGGGGCCTCTGGTTTGCTATGCACTCGGCAGGATTCGAACCTGCAACCTTCTGATCCGTAAGATCGGGCAGCTCGTAGTCAGCGGGCGACAACTCGTGACTTACCTCCGGTGGAGGGTAGTTGCCATCTCCCCTGGCCTAGCCCCCGTCAGGACAGCTCCTTGACGAGCTCTTTGGCGAGAGGCCCGAGGAAGCAGGGTTCTGCCCTGTGAAGAGTTTGCGGCGCGGCCGCCCGGGATGACCAGGCTGGTACCTCGGTAGCCGCCGTCTGCGATCACCGTCGTCCGGCTGTGATCGGCTCCAGCGCATCTCAGGCCCGACCGACTACTTACGGTCCGTTGGGAAGCGGTCAGCCAGCGACGGGAGTCTCAGGCTGCATCTCGTAGGAGTGCTGGATGGCCTGATGCCGGGTCCCGAGGCCATCCGTGACCTTGCGCTCCCAGGGAACCTGCTGGAGGTGCTTGGTCTCTTCGATCATCGATGTGGGCTCCAGATTACGGAAACTGTCGACCTCTCCGGCAGCGACCGACGTCAACGCCGCATAGACCGCTTCAGGGTCGAACTGTGCTCGGGGGAAGGCAAGCTTGGAGTAGTCAAAAAGCCGCTGAGACGGATCGTCCTCCCAGCTCTCCCAGGTCTGGAACATCCGGTCGTTGAAGCCGGTCAGAAATGGCCCGGGGTTGACCGTGGCGACTTCGATGTTGTGCTCCTGCAGCTCGTAGGCCATGGTTTCGGCGATCGCCTCGACCGCGTGCTTGGAAGCGGAGTAGATGCCGGTGAAGGGATTGACGTTCAGGCCCTCTCGGGATGAGACCCAAACGATTCTTCCGGCGCCGCGCTTGACCATCTGCTTGGCGATCCCCTGAGTGAGGAGCAGCGGTCCGGTGACGTTGACCTCGAACTGGTGCCGGATGTTCGGTGCGGGAATGTCAACTGTTGAGCCACCTTCGCCGACTCCTGCGTTGTTCACGAGGATCTCCACACCCCAGTTGAGAGCCTTGCGACGATCACCGTCGTCGGTGACATCGAGCTTCTCGACCTGCAGGCTTACCCCTCGCTCGGCCGCCTGCCGCTTCAGCGTCTGGACCTGGGCGTAGATCTCCACCGCGGCGATCACGACGAAGCCCTTTTCCGCCAAGCGCATGGCGGTTTCGTACCCGAAGCCGGTACCCGCCCCTGTGATGAGGACCTTCTTGAGTGCTGCACTCGCCATGTTGATGCGCTTCCTTTCGTATTGCTGGTTCAGCGGCCATCGAGGCTCTGGCCGCCGAGTGGGCTCCACGTGGAGCGGACTGGGGCATGCTGGCACGCCGTCCGTCATATGCGAGCGCGCCCTCTCCCAAAGGCGGCACGCTGGACCACTGAACTCGAAGATGTTGAGACTGCGACCGATCCTCGGCGCCGCATGCCACGGCGGTAGTCCAATTCTCCATTTCCATCGAGGTGGTCGCCGTAAGAACGGTGTAATGCTCAGCGCGGCAAACTCGCTGATATCAATCCAGGCTGTCTTCCAGGTTGGTGACAGTGAAGGAGAGGTGGCGAATGCCTGTGATCTTTGACCCAGTGCAATCAGCCATTGGATACTCACGGCGTCCCCTGCTCAGACTCAATCTGGGAGCTTCAATCTGCACCTCTGTTGCGTCCAGTCGAGTGGTCCGCGACGGCGTCGCTGCGGGCTGCGCGCGCCAGAAGGCGCCCCAAAGTCGGGCCTGAGGGGCGGCCGTCGGCGTGGCGGGTTCGGCTTCCTGCACCCACAGGTGGGCACGCGGCTAACAAGCGCCCGGGTGCCGGCCGAGAGTCGGTGACAACCGCCAACGCTTCGCAGACGCCCGCGGCCTGAAGGCCTACGCTGGTGCCTGACCCATCACCAGGGCCTCCGGCAAGAAGTCGAGCGTCGCCCGGCGATGGGTGGGGAACGACCGCCTCAACCATGCCGGCTACCTACGCGCCTTCTCCGCCATCATCACCTCACTCGGCGCCAAGGCCCACTACCGCAGGCATCATGACCATGGCGACCGGCATGCAGCGGCCCAGAGTTTCTTCCATCGCATGCTCGGACAGCTCCACCACTGGCTTCAGCGCCACAAGTTGTTCGACGAACACACGCGTTCCCCGCCGAACTCACAGCCGCGGCTTGACACGCTAAGCGCCTAAAGTGTCTTTCTCGGCCCGGCAGCTGCCATCTGCTGCTACATGCGACTCGTCCACCTCACCACGTAGGACACGGTCTTGAGATCATGTGAGACAGATCAACAAGTAATTCGATATGCGAGTGGGTTTCATTCACCAATCTCTGGGTGACCGCTCGGCTTGCCCGCCATCGATTCAAGACTAAGCTGATCTAGCACGTAACGCCGACTCTCCGCCTTTCCGCGCCGGAGGCTCCCGTCCGGGTTCGCGTCGCCGACCGGATACGGCAATCGCGGCGGTTATGGCCGACGCCTTCCACACGATCCTTACTGTGCTCAGTCGCCGAAAAGGCCGAGTTCACCTTGTACGCCGAGGAAATGGAAGCACATGACTGTCTCTGGGATCTTGACATCAGGCGGGGGAAGACTGGCCCTCGGAGTGGCGATGTTCTCCGCCCTGACCGTGGTGCCGGCTCACGCCGCAGACGACCTCGGCAGGGCCACGGGGGGCCAGAAGCCGACCGTGGTGCTCGTACACGGAGCATTCGCCGACGGGTCCAGCTGGAACGGAGTGGTGCAGCGCCTGCAGCGGGACGGCTACCCAGTCATCGCCCCGCCCAACACGCTGCGCGGCATACCCCAGGACTCGACGTACCTGAACAGCCTCCTGAAGACCATCAAGGGGCCGATCGTCCTCGTCGGACACTCCTACGGCGGCGGGGTGATCTCGCAGGCGGCCGCCGGGCTCGACCACGTCAAGGCGCTGGTGTACGTCAACGCGATCATGCCGGACAAGGGTGAGTCGTTCGCCAGCCTCTCCGGCAAGTTCCCGGCCGCCCCGCTCACCAAGGCGCTCAAGCAAGTGCCGTTCCGCAACGGCGACGGCACCACGGGCACGGACGTGTACATCCAGGCCGCCAAGCTCCACGCGACCTTCGCCCAGGACCTCCCGCAGCAGCAGGCGTCCGTCATGGCATCGACGCAGCGCCCGATCGCGCAGTCGGCGTTCGCCGACAAGCTCACCGCAGCGGCCTGGCGGGACAAGCCGGTCTACGTGCTCGTCGGCACGCAGGACCGGGCCATAGACCCGAGCCTCGAGCGGTACGAGGCCAAGCGCGCACACGCGCGCAAGACGGTGGAGATCAACTCCTCGCACGTGTCCCTGATCTCCCACCCCCAGGCGGTCACGGATCTCATCGTGAGCGCGGCCCGCGACTCCGGTCACCAGTAGGCGAACGGGCGCACCCCGAGCACAGGCGGCGAGGGGCCTCCCACACACACCGGAGGCCCACCTGCAGAGCACGTCCGCGGTCACGGCCCGGGATCACCCGGAGCCGGGGGGCATCAGGCGGCAGCTCGGTCATGGCCGGCACCGCCCCCGCGCCGCTTCCGACCTGCCGCGAGGGCCTCTGCTTCCGGGCGAAGGCCCTCGCTCTCGCCGGACCACATCCGCCGTCAGCGGCGGCGCACTGGGCCTACCCGGAGGAACGGACCTGTCGGGAGGTCGACGCCGACGTGCTGCGGGATCGTCGGCTGTCGGCGGTCAGGTCCGTCTGGGAAGCACTGCGTCCGCTGGGGGTGGGCCTGCACGAGGCCGAGCGGGTGGTCCACGCGCGATACGAGGCCCTCGACGATCGCGTGCAGCGCACGCTGCCCGACTTGCTCGACCTCCCTTCACTCGCAGCCCGCGCCGCCGCCCTCCCGGGCCGTGTGGCGGCGGTAGAGGCGATTTGGGAGGCGACACCGTGCATGACTGGTTCGTGGACCTGGTCGCGGTCCTGGACTCCCCAGACGGGGAGAGCCACCTGGCGACCGTCTACCACCACCCTGGCGGTTCTCCACCCGGCGTTGCTGCCGCCAAGGCAGGCCGGGCGCTGGCCGGCTATCTTGGCGTGCCGTTTCACTTCGCTTCCCCGGACGTCCCGGATGACCAGGCACCGCGCTGGCGGACAGTCCGGCGGCTGCTTGAAGACGTCGCAACCTCCAGCGAATCAAACGGGAGCTGCTGTTCGGAACACCTAAGACCGCACGGTCCACCCGAACCGTCTCTCTGCCGAAGCGCTGCGTAGACGCACTCCGCACCCACCAGGCGGTGCAAGCGCAGGAACAGAAGGTCGCCGGGGAGAAGTGGCAGCCGCCGGCGGGCCAACCCAAGGGGCTGGTCTTCACCACTGCCACCGACCGCGCCACCGACCCGCGCAGCCTGAACCGCATGCTGACGATCCTGTGCCGGAACGCCAAGGTGCGGCGCGTTCGGGTACACGACCTGCGGCACACATGCGCCTCATTGCTGCTCGCCCAGGGTGGAGACGCCCGCACGATCACGGAAACCCTCGGTCACAGCACGATCACTATGAGGCGGGACACTTACGCCCACGTGATGCAGACAACCCTGCACGCGGCTGCCGAGCGCATGGACGACGCACTGGGACTCGAGGACGCTAACGAGGAGACTGGCTAGGGGAACCGAATCAATCGCGATGCCGTCGAAGGGGCAATTTAGCTCTGAAAGGCCTCACCGTGACGAAATCCAGCATGTACCTGCTCGTCGCATCCGCTGCGCTTGCCCTCGCCGTGGTCGGCTGCGACGCAGGGTCCACACCGGCCACCACCGGAGGCGTCCAAGCAAAGGCAGCCCGATGGTCCGAACCCAATCGGTATTCCTTCCGGCTGCTCTCCGAGTCCGGAGAGCGGGGCGGCCTTGGGGAGTACCGGATCACCGTGGGAAACGGGAAGGTCGTCAAAGCGATCGGCCTCGACGAGCCGGCCCGGCGCACGGTCGAGGAGAATCCGCAGGATGTCCCGACGCTTGGCGGTCTCCTCACTGATGTCCAGAAGGCCCGTGCAGGCCAGGCTGAAGTCGCGGAGACGGTATTTGCCGCAGATGGACACCCCGCTGAGATTCACATCGACTGGCTGAAGAATGCCATCGATGACGAGGCCGACTACCTCATCACCGAATACCGCGAACTCCCCTGACTGGCGCGGCAAACTGCCGTCTACCGCGTGCCCGCCCTTCGGCCGGACGACAGCATCGCGATTGATTCGGTGCCTGTCCGATCTTCCCGCAGACACCCCGCTGACCACGCTGGTCCGGCTCGCCAAGCTGCGGTGGCGCATCGAGCACGACTTCCGCAAACGATGTTGATGTCACCCGTTGATGTCAGAAGCCCCTCGGGATGATCCCGAGGGGCTTCTGAGCTGTGTGCACTCGGCAGGATTCGAACCTGCAACCTTCTGATCCGTAGTCAGATGCTCTATCCGTTAAGCTACGAGTGCTTGGCGTTCCGGGCTTTTCTGCCTGGTCGGCGTTGCGGGAACAACATTACATGACCTGCGCCGTCACGCGAAATCCATTACCCAAACCGCCCCTGACCTGCGGAAACGTCATGTTGGGCCACCTCTGCACGCGCCGTCGCGGACGCGCGCCCCATCCGGATACGACTGAAGCCCCGGCCAGTGGCACGGGGCTTCAGTGATCAAGCGGAGGCGGAGGGATTTGAACCCTCGATGGGCTTTAAGACCCAAACCGCATTAGCAGTGCGGCGCCATAGACCGGACTAGGCGACGCCTCCAGCACACCCCGCGCGAACGCGAGTGGTGTGTGCAGATGATGACACAGCTGAGCACTGCCTCACCAATCGCCGCCTACGGTACTAGGCCTTCGGCCGCCAGGGCAAAGTCTTCGGGTTGCGCAACGCCGGGGCATGCGGAGCGTTAGTGATGACGGGGTGCCGCCTCTCCGTCATCCACACGTCCACAGGAGCCCACATGCTGCGCCGTCTCGCCCTCACCGCTGTCACATCCTTCGCCGCGCTGTCCGCCGCCGCACCGGCCGCGACCGCTGCCACCGGCCACCTTCCGCTGCCCCTCCCGCTGCCGGTACCGGCGCTCCAGGGCGACGACAGCGCCGGGGCGACCCAGCTGACGGTCACGGTCTCGGATTCCGGATACCGCGCCGCCGACGGCGTGTACGAACTGAAGTGCCTACCCGCCGGCGGCAGCCACCCGGTGGCGCAGCAGGCGTGCGACCGGCTCGCGGAGCTGGGGGAGCCCACGGGTGACGGCAGAAACCCCTTCCGCCCGGTGCCCGCCGACACCCTGTGCACCCAGCAGTTCGGCGGATCGGCCACGGCCCGGGTCACCGGAACCTGGCACGGGCAGCGTGTCGACGCCGCCTTCGACCGCAGCAACGGATGCGAGATCGCACGCTGGAACAACCTGCGGCCGGTGCTGCCGAATGTCCGGTGACCCGGGGTGGCCGGGGCCGTCACGGGACACGTCAGGGGCAGGGGTCGTACGCGGTATGCACAGAACCTTGGTGAGGGCTCCCCGCGCATCCGCCGCCGGATGCCCCTCCCCTGCCTTTAGACTCCTCCAGTGACAGCCTGCGGCCCGAGGGGCAAGATGGGGCCCGCTGTCCGGCAAGGTGCGGTAACCAGGGAGGAAGCGTCGTCGTGAGCAGCAGGCCATCCCGAGGCGCTGCTCGCCTCGCAGCCATACTCGACGCTCTCCCTGACGGGCTGCTGCTCGTCAATTGCAACGGCACGGTCGTCAACGCCAACACCATCGCCCTCGAAATGTTCGAGACGCCGGGCACCGCGCTCGTCGGTCGCGGACTTCTCGACCTGCTTCCGGAGTTCGACTCCAAGCTGATCCCGGGATCGATGCGCAGGCCCGAGGCGGCGGACGAGCGGGGCCGGACGAAGCCGACGCGGATGATCGCGCGGCGGACCGACGGCAACGAGTACCCGGTCGAGGTGACCAGCGCCAGCCTGGAGGACGGGCAGGCCGCGTACAACGACTTCCAGGCCGGCTACAACGGCAGCTACACGGGCGACGAGCTGCTGATGCTCGTCGTACGGGATCTGTCGGGCACCGTCGACACCGAGGCCGAGCTGGCCCGTTCGCAGCGGCAGACCGAGATGATCCTGCGGGCCGCGGCCGAGGGGGTCGTCGGCACGGACACCGACGGCCGGGTCGTCCTGGTCAACCCCGCCGCCGCGCAGATCCTCGGCTTCCGCGCCAGCGACCTGGGCGGCCAGAAGCTGCACCCGCTGATCCTGCACTCGCGTGCGGAGGGCGAGCCGTTCCCGTACGAGGAGTCACCGCTCGCCGACACGCTCAAGTCCGGTCGCAAGCACCGGGTACGCGGGCAGGTGCTGTGGTCCAAGAGCGGCGCGCAGGTGCCGGTCGATCTGACGACCGCGCCCGTCCGGGACGGGGACCAGCTGGTCGGTGCGGTGATGACGTTCACCGACCGCCGGCCGTACGAGGAACTCACCAACGAGCACACGGCACGGCTGACCGAGCTGACCGAGCAGCACACCGCCGAGGTCACCCGGCTGACCGAACGGCACACCGCCGAGGTCACCGGGCTGACCGAGCAGCACACCGCCGAGGTCACCGGGCTGACCGAACGGCATGCCGCCGAGCTGGCCGACCGGACCGAGCGGTCCGCGGCCGAGTCGGAGGAGCTGACCGAGCGGCTCGCACAACTGACCGCCCGGCACGCACAGCTGACCGCCGTCCTCGGCGAGTCGCTGCGCGGGCCGCTGGAGGAGCTGCGCGGCGAGCTCTCGACGCTCGCCGCCGACCCGGCGGGCCAACTGTGGCCCGAGGCCAACCAGATCCTGCACCACCTGGCCGCCGGCTACGCCCGGATGACGACGCTCGTCGACAACGTGCTCGGTTACCAGCGTCTCGACGGCGGGGCGGAGGCGCTGGTCAAGGAGAAGGTGCTGCTCGACTCGGTCGTGACGGCCGGTATCGACGGCGCTGTGGAACTGATCGGTCCGGGGCGCGCGCAGTTCGCGGTGCACGCGCCGCCGATCGAGGCCGAGGTGGACGCGGGGCGGCTGGTGACGGCGCTCGCCCACCTCGTCGCGGACGTCGCCGGGGTCGACTCGACCGGCAGGGCGCGGGTGGCGCCGGGCGGCGGCTACGTCGACTCGACAGTGGTCGTGGCGGCGGCTCAGCGCGGTGAGGTCGTACGGATCGAGGTGCGCGGACCGTTCGCCGGGGGCGACCCAGTGCACGAGCCGATCGTGCGCGGGATCGTACGGGCGCACGGCGGCGTACTGCAGACGCACGAGATGCCGGGGATGAGCGGCAGCGCGTACGTCCTCGAAGTGCCGCTGGGCGCGGGGGCGGGGACCGTACTGCCGCCGCAGACGCCTCCCGTTCCGGCTGCACCCGAGGAGACCGGGCAGCAGCAGGGGACGCCGGGCAGCGGACGGCGCAGGGCGCGACGCGCCTCGACGGACGCCTTCCTGGAGAGCCCGGTGGGCGGTGGGACGGCCGCTTCGGGGGCCGAGTCCGGTGACACCGCTGCGGCGGAGCCGACGGGGCGGCGCAGGGCGCGTCGTGAAGCGACGGCGCAGGACGAGCACGGCGGGCAGCAGCCCCAGCAGTCGCCCCACGAGCTCATCCCGGCCCAGCAGGGCGGGGGATCCGGTCGCAGGCGGGGACGGCCCAGCCCGGCCGAGACGGGCACCGGTCAGCCCGCGGAGCAGCCGGGGCAGGCGTTGGCGCTGCCCGCGGCCGTGGCGACGTCCGAGGGGTCGGTGGTGACGGCGGCCGAGGGCGTTCAGGGCGTGGGCAACCGTCCGCAGCGTGGGCAGACCGTTCCGCCGCAGGGCGTGCCCGCCGAGGCGCCCGTGCCGGTGCCCGTGGGCGGTGGACGGGCGCGCCAGGGCAACGAGAACCAGCTGGCCCTCCCGGCCCTCGCATCTGCCCCGGCGCAGGACCGGACGGCGTCCCGGACCGGCCGACCGCAGACACCACAGGGTCAGCAGACCGAGCAGAACCAGCCTCAGGTGCAGCAGCAGCCGACCGGGCGACGGGCCCGCCGGGCGCTGGCGGCCGCGCAGGACCGAGCCGCCGCGGCCGAACCGGTGGGGCCGCGTACCGCATTCGCCCTCCCGCCCGCCGATGCCGACCGGATCCCGCCCACGGCCCGTGAGGCGGACGCCTCACTGCCCGGACGCCATGACGCCGCGGGCGCGCCCCAGGACAACCCCCACACGCCGCCGCAGGAACACCCCGCACCGACCGGGCGCCGTCGAGCTCGTCACGCCCCGGACGCGGCCCAGCAACAGCCTGAACAGCCCGAACCCGCGCAGCAGCCCATGCAGCCCCAGCAGCCCTCCGGTCAACCGGAGAACGGCACCTCGGGAAAGGGCCTGGCCGCCCTGAACGCCCCCGGCGACGACCTGACCCGGCCTGGAACGGGGCACACCACCGGCGCCACGGCCACCACTGCTCCTGCCGGCCCGGCGGAGAGCCGTCCGGGTGCCATCGCGCCCGAGCCTGCTCCCGTGGCCGAGCCCGCGCCGGATCCCCGGCGACAGCCGCTGCCCGCCGAGGCACCGATGCCCGCGTCGGCGCCGGTGTCTGCTGCTGCACCCGCCTCCGCCGACTCGACGCAGGGGCGCGCGTTCAGCGTGCGGACCCTCGGACAGGGCGTGCCGTTCGCCGAGCACCTCGCGCACCAGCAAAACCAGACGCTCGGCGGCGCCGGGCGTCGGCGTAAGCTCGCCGCCCCGCCCGAGGACGAGCCCGCCGCGGACCCCGCCCTGCCGCAGCCGGGCACCGCATCGAACGCCGCCCCCCAGCCCGGCACCGCGCCCACCACCAATGCCTCCGGGCAGCTCCTCTCCGCCCCGGCCGCCGAGGGGCGTGCGTACGCCATAGGGGCACCCGACGAGGGCGCCGAGGGGCCTGAGCCGCTGGACGGCCCGGGCGGCGCGGTCGAGGTCGCCAACCGTCCGTCGCCGCAGCCGGTCGACGACGAGCTCCCCCCGGAACCGCTGGACAACCCGCGCCGACTGCTCGTCTGGCCCGCGCCCGACGTCTCCACCCAGCAGGCGCTGAGCGACCGCGGCTACCGGCCGGTGATCGTGCACTCCCGCGAGGAGGTGGACGCCCAGATCGCGGCGTTCCCCGCCGCGCTCTTCGTGGACCCGCTGACCGGGCCGATCACGCGTACGGCGCTGCAGTCGCTGCGCCAGGCGGCCGTGGCGGCCGAAGTTCCGGTGCTGGTGACGGCCGGTCTGGGACAGGCGTCGCGGGAAGCGGCGTACGGTGCCGACCCCGCGGTGCTCCTCAAGGCGCTCGCCCCTCGCGACAGCGAGCAGCACCCGCCGCGGGTGCTGCTGATCGAGGAGCACGAGGAAATCGCGGTGGCTCTGACGGCGACGCTGGAACGCCGCGGCATGCAGGTCGCGTGCGCCTCGACCGACAGCGAGGCGGTCTCCCTCGCCACCCGGATGCGGCCGAATCTGGTGGTGATGGACCTGCTGCAGGTACGCCGCCGCCGAGCCGGGATCGTCGACTGGCTGCGCGCGAACGGCCAGCTCAACCGGACCCCACTGGTCGTCTACACCTCGGCCGACATCAACCGGGCGGAGCTGCCGAGGCTCAGCTCCGGCGAGACCGTGCTCTTCCTGGCGGAACGCTCGACGAGCGAAGAGGTCCAGTCCCGCATCGTCGACCTGCTGGCGAAGATCGGCACGAACTGAGGCAGGTGTCGTCGCCGACGACGGGCGAGGGCGATACGGGACTTCCCGCACCGCCCTCGCCGTCAGCGCACCGCTCAGAGCTGCGTGATGTCCAGCTCGCCCGCCGCGTACTGCTTGCGGATCACCTTTTTATCGAACTTCCCGACACTGGTCTTCGGCACCGCCGGAATCATCGACCAGCGCTCCGGCAACTGCCACTTGGCTATGCCGGACTCGGCGAGGAACGCCTTCAGCGCCTCGTATTCCGCGACTGCGCCGTCCTTGAGAACGACGGTCGCCAGCGGACGCTCGCCCCACTTCTCGTCCGGGACCGCAACGACGGCGGCCTCGGCCACATCCGGGTGCGCCATCAGGGCATTTTCCAGCTCGACGCTGGAAATCCACTCGCCACCGGACTTGATGACGTCCTTGGCGCGGTCGGTGAGGGTGAGGAAGCCGTCCTCGCTGATGACGCCGACATCACCGGTCCTCAGCCAGCCGTCCTCGCTGAACTTGTCCTCGGGGCGCAGCGCCTCGCCGTCCGCGCCACCGTAGTACGCACCGGCGATCCAGGGACCGCGGACCTCCAGCTCACCGGCCGACTCCCCGTCCCAGGGCAGATGATCGCCGCCGGGGCCGACCAGTCGCGCCTCGACTCCGGCCGGGAAGCGTCCCTGGGTGATGCGGTACGGCCACTCCTGCTCCGCCGTCAGCCCGGCGGGCGGGTTGGCCATCGTGCCGAGCGGCGACGTCTCGGTCATGCCCCAGGCGTGGCAGAGACGGACACCCAGCTTGTCGTACGCCTCCATGAGGGAGGGCGGACAGGCGGCGCCGCCGATGGTGACGCGGGCCATCGAGGTCAGATCGCGCGGGTTGGCGGTGACCTCGGCGAGCAGACCCTGCCAGATGGTGGGAACGGCGGCGGCGTGGCTCGGCTTCTCGCGCTCGATCATGTCCGCGAGCGGGGCGGGCTGCAGGAACCGGTCCGGCATCAGCATGTTGACGCCGGACATGAACGTCGCGTGCGGCAGGCCCCACGCGTTGACGTGGAACTGGGGGACAACCACCAGCGTGGTGTCCTTGTCGGTCAGCCCCATCGACTCCGACATGTTGACCTGCATGGAGTGCAGGTAGACGGAGCGGTGCGAGTAGACGACGCCCTTGGGGTCGCCGGTGGTGCCGGAGGTGTAGCACATGGCGGCGGCCTGACGTTCGTCCAGCTCCGGCCAGTCGTAGCTGGACGGGCGGCCGGCGATCAGCTCCTCGTAGTCGTGCACCCGCGGCGCGGCGCCGTCGAGCACGGAACGGTCACCGGGCCCGGCGACGACGACGTGCTCGATCGACGTCAGCTGCGGGAGGAGCGGCGCGAGGAGCGGCAACAGCGAGCCGTTGACGAGGACGACCTTGTCGTCGGCGTGCTTGACGATCCAGATCAGCTGCTCGGCGGGGAGCCGCAGGTTGAGCGTGTGGAGCACGGCGCCCATGGAGGGGATCGCCAGGTACGCCTCGACATGCTCGGCGTTGTTCCACATGAGGGTCGCGACTCTCTGGTCGCCGACGACACCGAGCTCGTCGCGCAGGGCGTGGGCGAGCTGCGTGGCACGGCGCCCCACCTCGGCGAAGCTTCGCCGCTGCGGCTCGGGCTCGCCGGTCCAGGTCGTGACCTGCGACTTCCCGTGGATCGTCATCCCATGCGCCAGGATGCGGGTGACAGTCAGCGGTACGTCCTGCATGGTGCTCAGCACGGCGTCCTCCCGGTGGGCGCTACGCGGCAGTAAGGTTCCGCTGATTCTGCGCGCATACCAAGTGGTATGTCACTAGTCCCGGGCATACGAATCGGCGTCTGTCGACTTCTCCTGCACGCATCGGCGCAGCGCCCGGGGCACGGAATCCCGGGATTGAGGACGGGAATCCGCCGATGACCTGGACGTCTTCCATGCACTCATCAACTTCGGCGGGCCTGGTCGCCGACGAACTGGGTCACGAACTCACGTGCTCACGGACTGGCGGGCTCACCGGCGTGTGCGGGTCACGCGGGCTCACCGGCGTGTGCGGGGCTCAGAGGTACTCACAGGGGCTCACAGGCCGGCGGCCTCGCGGGCTTGAGCCGGATCGCAGACGGACGGGCTCGCGGGGTCAGCGGACGGGGGTCAGCTCCGGGTCTTCACGCAGCTTGCCGAGCGCCCGGGACACCGCGCTCTTGACCGTACCGATGGACACCCCGAGCACCTCGGCCGTCTGCGCCTCGCTGAGATCCTCGTAATAGCGCAGGACGACCATCGCCCGCTGCCGGTCCGGGAGCCTCAGCACGGCTCGCCACATCGCATCGCGCAACGACTGCTGCTCGGCCGGATCGGGCGCAGGAGCCGTCTCCTGCTCGGGCAGCTCGTCGCAGGCGAATTCGTCCACCTTCCGCTTGCGCCACTGCGAGGTGCGGGTGTTCACCAGGGCCCGGCGGACATAGCCGTCGAGCGCCCGGTGATCCTCGATCCGTTCCCACGCGACGTACGTCTTGGTGAGCGCGGTCTGCAGCAGATCCTCGGCATCGCTCGGGTTCGCGGTCAGCGAGCGCGCGGTACGCAGCAGCACGGGCCCCCGCGCCCGCACGAACGACGAGAACGACGGGTAGGGAACGTAGGGCGCCCGCCCTGCATACGAACCGTACGATCCCGGTGAACCATGCGACGCATGCTGCGTGTGCGACGCCGGCGAGGTGAGCGGCGCGTGTCCGGTGGCGGCAGTGGCTCCCCTGGAGGCGCCCGTGCAGACTGGCGTGGTCATAGGTCCACGCTAGGAGCGGGTGCTACCCGGGGGATCGGCCCCAGGTCCCGAAGCCGCGTCCGCCTCAGGTTGTAGGGGTAGGGCCGGCCCCACCTCCTGGAGGAGTAGAGCTCGTCATCAGGACTCAGGGTCGCCCCTGAGACAACGGGCCTGCTCCTGCGCCACGGTCAGTCGTCGGTGCCCAGAATCAGTCCGGAGGTAGGCACCCCTGTGCCCGCTGTGACCAGGGTTCTGGCCGCCCCGGATATCTGGTTCACCGACGTGCCCCGGATCTGCCGGACCGCCTCCGCGATGCCGTTCATCCCGTGCAGATATGCCTCCCCCAGCTGACCTCCATGCGTGTTCAGGGGCAGCGCGCCGTCCGCCACGAAGTCGGCGGCCTCGCCCGGCCCGCAGAAGCCGAACTCCTCCAGTTGCATCAGCACGAACGGGGTGAAGTGGTCGTAGAGAATGCCCACATCAATGTCGGACGGGGTGAGTCCGGAGGTACGCCAGAGCTGCCTGGCGACGACGTCCATCTCCGGCAGCCCGGTCAGCCCGTCACGGTAGAAGCTGGTCATCTGCTCCTGCGCCCGCCCTGCGCCCTGTGCGGCGGCGACGATCACCGCAGGCGGACGCGGAAGGTCCCTGGCCCGCTCGGCGCTGGTCACGACGATCGCCTGTCCGCCGTCGGTCTCCTGGCAGCAGTCGAGCAGCCGCAGAGGTTCGACGATCCAGCGCGACGCGGCGTGGTCGGCGAGGGTGATCGGCTTCTCGTAGAAGTACGCCGCCGGGTTGCGCGCCGCATGGCGCCGGTCGGTGACCGCGACATGGCCGAAGGCCTCCGGGGTCAGGTTGAAGGTGTGCAGATAACGTTGGGCTGCCATGGCCACCCAGGAGGCGGGGGTGAGGAGCCCGAAGGGGAGGTTCCAGCCGAGCGCCGTCCCCTCGGCGGAGGGTTCCCGGTGCTGCACCCCGGATCCGAAACGCCGCCCCGAGCGTTCGTTGAAGGCGCGGTAGCAGACCACAACATCGGCCACCCCGCTCGCCACAGCGAGCACCGCCTGCTGCACGGTCGCGCAGGCCGCCCCGCCGCCGTAGTGGATGCGGGAGAAGAACGACAGCTCTCCGATGCCGGCCGCCTGGGCCACCGTGATCTCGGGGCTGGTGTCCATGGTGAAAGTGACCAGACCGTCGACATCGGCGGGGGTCAGCCCCGCGTCGTCGAGGGCGGTTCGCACCGCCTCGACGGCCAGCTTGAGTTCACTGCGCCCGGAATCCTTGGAGAACTCGGTCGCCCCGATCCCGACGATCGCTGCCCGGCCGCCGAGCGAATCGGCCCTGCGCACGCTCATGCCGATCCCTCCGGAACGCTGACGGTCACCGTGCCGGTGACATGCCTGCCGAGCCCGTTGGCGCCGACGACCGTCACCTCGGCCGTTCCGGCGTCATCCAGGGCCGTGATGGCGCCGCTCAACACCATGGTGTCCCCGGGGTAGTTGGGTGCCCCCAGCCTGATGGCGACCTTACGGAGCACCGCAGACGGCCCGAAGTGGTCGGTGACGTACCGCCCCACCAGGCCATTGGTCGTCAGGATGTTCATGAAGATGTCCGGGGAACCCTTCTGCTGCGCGAGCTCCGCGTCGTGGTGCACGTCCTGATAGTCGCGGGAGGCGACGGCGCCCGCGACTATGAGGGTGCGGGTCACCAAGATCTCCAGCGGCGCCAGCTCCTCGCCGACCTTCATTGCGATCCCTCCTTCACCAGCACCTCACCCAGTTCCTCGAGCACTTCACTGCCGCATCCCAGGTAGGAGTCGAGCTGACGGCCCCAGAGGAAGTGACGGTGGACGGGGTGGTCGAGGTCGGCGCCCGTACCGCCGTGCAGATGCTGTCCGGCATGTACGACTCTCTTGCCGGCCTCCGAGGCCCACCAGGCCGCAGTGAGCGCCTGGGCGCCGTAGGCCAGACCCTGGTCGTGACGCCATGCCGCCTCGTACGCCGTGACCCGTATCGCCTCGGTGTCCATGTGCGCGTCGGCTGCGCGCAGCAGCACCCCCTGGTTGGTGGAGAGCGGGCGCCCGAACTGCTCCCGGGTGGTGGTGTGGGCGACCGCTCGGGCCAGCGACCCGGCGCACACCCCGGCCTGCAATCCCGCGAACGCCGTCCGGCTCGCGGCCAGCACTGCCCCGTACATCCCGGCTGCCGCTGCCTCTCCTGTCTCCGCGTCCGGCTCCCGCCCCGTTCCCCCTTCTGCTTCTGGTTCCGGGCTCGGCTCGGGGCTCAGCTCCGGCCCCGGACCGCCGAGCCGTTCGCCGGGAGCCCGGTCCAGGAGGAGCCGCGCCGCCGACCACGGCGCCGTCGTCTCCACCGGCACGACCACCACGCCCGGATCGGCAGTCCGCACGACCCACAGCACCCGGTCCGCATCCGCCACGAGCACCAGGGTGGCGTCCCGCAGCCAGGGCACATAGGGCACGACGCCGCTCAGCCGCCCTTCCCCGTCGGTCCGCAGACCGGAGCGTGCCGGAAACGCTCCGGTGGCCACGGCCGTGCCGTCCCGCAGGGGTGGCAGCAGTCGCTCCCGCTGTTCGTCCGTACCGTGGTCGGCGACGGCGAGCAGCCCGTACACACAGCTCGCGGCGAACGGCACCTGCGCTGTCGTCCTGCCCTGTTCCTCCAACAGCAGCACCAGGCCCAGCAGCCCGATCTCCTCGACGGCGGCTGTGAGCCCGGCTGCGCACAGCTCCTTCCACAGCTCGGCATCCGTCCCCGACCCTGCGGCCGCCAGTCGCTCGTGCGTAGCCAGGTCACCGAAGATCTGCGCGGCGAGCCCCTGTGCCGCGCCCTGCTCCTCCGTGGGCGTGAAGTCCATGTCAGCCCTCGCTCCCCCGGAAGACCGGCAGCTCCAACTCGGGGTCCGTACGCAGGAATTCCAGCCTCACTGACATTCCCGTCCGCACCTTGTCGTAGGGCACGCCGACCACATTGCTGACCATCCGCACGCCCTCCGCCAGCTCGATCAGCGCCACCGCGTACGGCCCGGCGTCGCCGGAGGAGCTGAAGGCAGGGAAGGGCGGGTGATGCATCACGACGTGACTGAAGACCGTGCCCTCGCCGCTCGCCTCGACCGTCTCCCACTCCTGGCAGCCGCACTCATTGCACCCGGGGAGCCAGGGAAAACGCAGGGTCTCGCACTCCCGGCACCGCTGGATGAGCAGCCTGTGCTCGGCGACGCCCTGCCAGAAACCGGCGTTGTCCCGGTTGATCACCGGTCTCGGCCGCAGGCTCCGGCTGCTCTGCCTCAACCCGCTTCCTCCACCCCGCTGTCCCCCTTTCCCCCCTGCCGGCGTGTACTTCAGGATCCGGAAGCGATGTGTCCCGGCCGGTTCACCGGCCGCTCGGACGTCCATCCGCGTCGTGATGAAATAGCCCGTCCCCAGCTTCGTCGTCTTCCGTTCCGACACCGACTCGATCACCGCATCGAAAGTGATCCGGTCTCCGGGCCGCAGCGGCCGCAGGTACTCCTGCTCGCAGTCGGTCGCGACCACCGAGGTGTACCCGGCACCGTCGAGCAGGCCGAACAGCTCGTCGTACGCCCCGGACCGGTCGGTGTGCCCCGACAGGCCACCCATCGTCCACGTCTGCAGCATCGTCGGCGGCGCGATCGCCCCCGGCCCCACGTATGCGGGATTCCCGTCCCCCATCGCCTCGCACCAGTGCCTGATCATCGCCTCGTTGACCAGGTCCTTGCCGACGCCGGCCGTGGCGGCCGCGTGCCCTTCGTACGCCTTCAGCCTCCCGTACAACTGGTCCCCTGCGTCCGTCACCGCTTCCCCCTCTTCATGCCGAGCCGCATCGTCGCGACGATCTCCCGCTGCACCTCGCTCACCCCGCCCCCGAAGGTGTTGATCTGCGCCGCCCTGTTCATCCGCTCCAGCTCCCCGTCCCCGAAGGAGCCGGGCGATCCGCCCCTGACCATCCCGGCCTCGCCGGTGATTTCCTGGCACATTCGATACACCTCGACGGCCGATTCGGTTCCCACGAATTTCACGCCGCTCGCGTCCCCGGGGGCCACCGAGCCCGCCCCGACGTCCCCCACCAGACGCCAGTTGAGCAGGCGGGTTGCCGCCAGCCGGGCATACGCCTCGGCCAGCCGGGACCGCACCCACGGCTCGTCAACCGGACGCCGCCGCGTCGCCGGATCGGGGGTACGGGCAAAGGCGAGCGCCGCCTCGTAGAAGTCCTCGGCCTGCATCCCGATCGCTGCGAGCGCCACCCGCTCGTGGTTCAGCTGGTTGGTGATCAGTCCCCAGCCGCCGTTCTCCTCGCCGACCAGGTTCGTGGCGGGCACCCGGATCCCGTCGTAATAGGTGGCCGTCGTGGTCAGTCCGCCCACGGTCTCGATCGGGGTCCAGGAAAAGCCCGGCGCGTCCGTCGGAACCAGGATGATCGAGATGCCTTTGTGTTTGGGCGCCTCCGGATCTGTACGGCAGGCGAGCCAGATCCAGTCCGCGTTCTGCGCATTGCTGGTAAAGATCTTCTGCCCGTCGATCACCCAGTCGCCCCCACTCCCGGCTTCGCTCGAGCGGGAGGCGCCCCCTCCGTCCCGCACCGCCCTGGTCCGCAGCGCGGCCAGGTCCGTGCCGGCCCCGGGTTCGCTGTAGCCGATCGCGAAAACGAGGTCCCCGCTCAGGATCCGCGGGAGGAAATACTCTTTCTGCGCCTCGGTCCCGTACCTCATCAGCGTCGGGCCGACGGTGTTGAGCGTGACCATGGACACGGGTGCGCCCGCCCGGTACGCCTCGTCGAAGAAGACGAACTGCTCGTCGGGTCCGCGGCCCTGCCCTCCGTACTCGACGGGCCAGCCGAGCCCGAGCATCCCGTCGGCACCAATACGCCGCAACAGCCGACGCTGCTCGACCGGGTCCTCTGGCGCCGTCCGGGGCCTGGGCTTCCCTGCCGCCCCAGGAGTTCCGTCCGTCCCGGGGGCCGCGTCGGCTCGAGCGGTCGGATCCGTCCTGGAGATCACATCGCGGAAATACGTGCGGAGTTCGGCGCGCAGCTGCTGCTGACGTTCCGTCGGGGCGAGGTGCACGGCGGCGGCCTCCTGAACGCGGCGTACGGATCAGTATTTCTGACTGTCCGTCAGATCGCTGATCGCTGTCAAGGCCGACGGCGCCCGAACACTCCCGCCCGCACCCTCCGGAACGCGAACAGCCTGCGCAAGGAGACCGAAGTGTCCTTGCGCAGGCCGCTGTTCACCCCGTCGCGCCCCGGCCCACCGACCGGCCCGCGGCGGCCCCCGGCTCACCAGAGATTGGTGAAGTTCACCGTGATACTCCTATTGGACTGGTCGATCATGGTGAAGGCCGAGCCGTTCACCTGCGCCGAGTTGCTCCGGTTCGACGCCCCGGAGCCGGTGGCCTGCTGCTGCGATGTGGACGAATTACCGACGTTGTCCCCACCGACTCCGCTGCCGCTGATCGTCGCAACACCCGCGTTCGATCCACCGTTCGCGAACGAGCCGTTGTCGGCCTGGGCCACGCCGCTGAAGAGTGCGGCGGCGAGGGGCAGTGCGGAAACAGCGGCGAGGGCGCGAGCGGTACGGATGCTTGCCATGTCAATTCCTCCAGGATCCGGAAGTGCAGCTTTTCCCAAGGCGGTTGGCCGACCGCCCCGGTGTGGGTCACGACGTCGCGAGACCAAAATTGCCCACCGAATCCTCCATGAACCACCCATGATCCACGATTCCCCCGCAAGCATGAGGAACACCTGATAAACCTCCCGCGCGCCCTCAAAAGCTCCGGTTCATTAGCCGCACGCATGGATCCGCCCCACGCGATCCCGCGCACCCCCGAAGGAGAAGCATTTCAAAACATTTCCTGACAATCGTCCCCATCGACCCCCAGATGTACCCAGGCCCACCCATCGACACGTCGATCCCACCCCCACCCTCTTCCTTTTCTCGAACAACTGTACGAAAATCGAGTATGGCCATCACCGACCGGCAGACTGCCACCCTGGCCCTCGCCCACGCGCTCTCCGCCGCCGAGCACGGGCTCCCCGTCATCCCGCTGTCCGCCACCAAGCTCCCCGCCCTGCGTTCCCCCCACCGCGGCGACGACCGCCCGGTCAGCTGCCGGGGCGCCTGCGGCCTTCCCGGACACGGGGTCCATGACGCCACCACGAACCCCGCCGCCGTACGAGCCCTGTTCGCCGCCGCTCCGTGGGCCACCGGCTACGGCATCGCCTGCGGACGCGCCCCGCACCACCTCATCGGCATCGACCTCGACATCGATGCCTCTGGCCGCAACGACTCCGCGGCGGCCCTCCAGCAGCTGGCTCTGCACCATCGGTTCAGCATCCCGCCGACCGTCACGGTCATCACACCGAGCGGCGGGCGCCACATCTGGCTCACCGGTCCGCCCGGGGTGCCCATACCGAACTCCGCCAGCCGCCTCGCCCCCGGCATCGACATCCGCGGCGCCGGCGGCTACCTGGTCGGCCCCGGCTCGGTCACCACCGGCGGCACCTACCGACTCGCCCCTGGCGCCGCCGATCTCTCCCCGGCCCCTTGCCCTCGCGCGCTCCTGCGGCTGCTCACACCCCCCGCACGCCCTCACCACCCCTCACCCCGCCCTCACCACGGCCGGGGCCTGGTCCAGTTCGTCCTCGCGGCACACGAAGGACAGCGCAACACCCGCCTGTTCTGGGCAGCTTGCCGTGCGTACGAACACGGCTTCGGCGACGCCCTCGCGAATGCCCTCACCAGGGCCGCCATCCGCACCGGCCTCACCGAACACGAAGCCCGCGCCACCATCGCCTCGGCCGCCCGCCTCACCTCCGGCCGCCCCGCCGGCCCGGAGGGCAGCCCCGACCGGCCGCCTTGACCCGACGTGCCGGGCAGGCACACAGAAGGGGCGCCCTCTCGGACGCCCCTTCACAGGTGATGCGGTGGGTGTGGGATTTGAACCCACGGTGACATCGCTGCCACGACGGTTTTCAAGACCGTTCCCTTAGGCCGCTCGGGCAACCCACCATCGCCCCGACCCACCAGGGTCGGAGCGGGTACAGCGTACCGGCCTCACGCGGTGCCCGGGCGTCGTGGTCCACACGGGGTCCATTGAGAATGACGCAACCTCACCGCGCCGGGCGCAGTCCTGCCCATACGTCAAGGTCTTCGGCTGGGTCCGGCCAGAGGTGAGGAGCGGGTGAGGCTCATTGCCGGGCGCCGGAGGGCCGAGGCGCTGCACCGCAGGCGCATGAAGCTGCCCGACTGAACGGTGCCGTAAGACCATATGGATGAAGCGATCCGCTGACCGGTGGAAGGAGTTCCCGTAGCCTCGCCTCGAAGGCCAGGGCTACGGTTCGCCTGTGCGGGGTCAACTGATCGCAGAACTCCCCGAGATGGCCCGGCACTCACTCCGAGGCCAACACCGACGCGGGCCCCAGAGCTTGCGTGGCGGTGTGGCACGCCCGGTCGAGCTTGCCTTGGTCCAGATGGGTACGCGCCGGCCGGAATGAAACGCGCGGCCGGCAGGGGGCGCCGAATCGCTCGGCACCCCCCTCGCCTGCATCTTTCCTGACCACGGACAGCCGGTCCGGTCAGTTGTCGCCCTTGCGCTGTCCCAGGGTGACTTCGGCGGTCGACACCTTGCCGTCGCGCTTGTACGTCAGCGTCACCTTGTCACCCGGCTTGTGGGTCCAGATCTCGCCGATCAGGGTCGGGCCGCTGTCGATCACCGAGTCGTTGAACTTCGTGATGACATCGCCCGCCTTGAGACCGGCCCTGGCCGCCGGACCGTCCGGCGAGACGGCCGGGGTGCCGCCCGAGCCCTGGTTCGAGATGACGGCTCCGCCGGTCTGCTCGTCCATCGTGACCGTGGCACCGATCACCGGGTAGACCGGCTGACCGGTCTTGATCAGCTGCTGGGCAACATTCCTCGCCTGGTTGATCGGGATCGCGAAGCCGAGGCCGATGGACCCCGCCTGCGACTGGGCGCTGCTGCCGGTGGACTGGATCGCCGAATTGATGCCGATGACCGCACCGCGCGCGTCGAGCAGCGGACCGCCGGAGTTGCCCGGGTTGATCGAGGCGTCGGTCTGCAGTGCGCTCATGTACGAGTTGCTGCCGCCGGAACCGTCGCCGGAGGCCACCGGGCGGTTCTTGGCGCTGATGATGCCCGTCGTGACCGTGTTGGACAGACCGAATGGCGCACCGATCGCGATCGTCGAATCACCGACCGCAACCTGGTCCGAGTTTCCGAGGGCGAGCGGCGTGAGACCCGACGGTGCGTTCTTCAGCTTCAGCACCGCGACGTCGTAACCCTGCGCGCGGCCGACCACCTCGGCGTCGTACTTCTTGCCGTTGGAGAACGTCGCCGTGAGTAGGCCGCTGTTCGCCGCGGAGGCCACCACGTGGTTGTTCGTGAGGATGTGGCCTTCCTTGTCGTACACGAAGCCGGTGCCCGTGCCGCCCTCGCCGTCGCCGCTCTGCGCGTTGATGGTGACCACACTCGGCAGCGCCTTGGCCGCGACACCCGCGACCGTACCGGGATCGCGCTTGAGGACCTGAGGGTTGGACGCCGTGACCGTGGTCGAATCGGAGGAGTTGTTGCCGTTCCGGTCGGCCGCCCAGTAGCCGAGGGCGCCGCCGATACCGCCCGCCACGAGCGCCGCCACCGCCACCGCCGCCACCAGGCCGCCACCTCGCCGCTTGCGCGGGGCTCCGGGCGTCTGCAACTGGCCGGGGGCGCCCCACACGGGACCACCGTCACCACCCGCACCGTGGGCGTACGCGGGAACAGCGGCCGGGGGCGGCGGCCAGGTACCCGCAGGCTGGGACTGCGGCGGCTGCGGCGGCGGCCAGTCATTCGAACGCTGGGGCTGCTGAGACGGCTGCTCCGGCTGCTGGAACTGCTCCGTTGCCGTTGCCTCCGACGATTCCGGGCTCGCGGGCGCCGGCGGGGACGCAGGCGTGCCCTCAGGAGCAGCGGCCGGCACGGGAGGTGCGGACGGAACGGACGGAGCGGCTTGAGCCGCGGTGCCCTCGTTGCCCTCGTTCTCTGTGCTCACAGCTCTTTACTCCTCGGTTCCTCATCGGTTTCGGCAAGAGATCCGCTGTACACGTGCCTGGATCCAGCTTTTCCCATGGCCTGTCAGGCCACTGTAAGCAGGACCTGTGCATCCGCACACCAATCTTTATATCCGGCAAAACGGTCCCTCGTCGCGAGGTGCACGCGCCCGTCGCCCCACGGTGACACGATGACGTGGTGACCCACGCACGGCAGCACACCCCGCACCACCCCATTCAGGTCATCGCACACCGCGGAGCGTCCGACGACGCGCCCGAGCACACCCTGGCCGCATACCGGAAGGCGATCGAGGACGGCGCCGACGCCCTGGAGTGCGATGTACGTCTCACCGCCGACGGCCACCTCGTCTGCGTCCACGACCGCCGGGTGAACCGCACGTCCAACGGGCGGGGTGCCGTCTCCGCCCTGGAGCTCTCCGCACTCGCCACACTCGACTTCGGCTCCTGGAAGGACCGCGAGGAGTCTCCGGACTGGGACCCGGTGCCGGGCGAGCTCACCTCCGTACTCACTCTGGAGCGGCTGCTCGAACTGGTCGTCGAGACGCGCGCCGCCGGGCGCCCCCTGCAACTGGCGATCGAGACCAAGCACCCCACGCGCTGGGCCGGACAGGTGGAAGAACGGCTGCTGCACCTCCTGAAGCGGTACGGGCTCGACACGCCACCGGCGGACGGCCCCTCACCGGTACGGATCATGAGTTTCTCGGCGCGCTCCCTGCACCGCATCCAGGCCGCCTCACCCACCCTGCCCACCGTCTATCTGATGCAGTTCGTCTCGCCGCGGCTGCGCGACGGCCGGCTGCCCGCCGGCGCCCGGATCGCCGGTCCGGGCCTGCGGATCGTACGCAGTAACCCCGGCTACATCGAGCGCCTGCACCGCGCGGGCCACCGCGTGCACGTCTGGACGGTCAATGAACCGGAGGACGTCGAGCTCTGCACCCGCCTGGGCGTCGAGGCAATCATCACGAATCGCCCAAAGCAGGTCCTGTCGCAACTGGGTCATCTTTAACATCAGTTACAGGGAGTACACCGGCGCATTCGATCCGTATTCGATCGTTACGAGTGCGTCACTGGCAGGCCAATGGCCGGTTTCCGGCCCAGTCCAGGAGGGCATTCACTCCGTGGCGTGGGGCAAAGGAGGTCTCGGGGGTGGCGTTGGTGGTGGCACAGGAAGTGCCCACGTCGTCGAGCATGGCCGTACCCCATGGCCCTGCGGGCGTGGGCCAGGCGCGGCACCGGATGCGCGAGCAATTGCGCAGCTACGGGGTGTCGGATTCGGTCGTCGACGATGCTGTATTGATCCTTTCCGAACTTCTCAGCAATGCCTGTCGACACGGCAGGCCGCTGGGGCGACACACGGATGTGGGTGACGGTGACGTCCGCGCCGCATGGCGCGTCGACAGAACAGGCGGACTGACCGTCGAAGTGACCGACGGAGGCGGTCCCACCAGACCGATTCCGGCCACTCCTTCGGTGACGGCGCGCGGCGGACGCGGACTCAACATCATCAGCGCCCTCGCCGAGGAGTGGGGCGTACGCGACGGCTCGTCCGGTGAGGTCACCGTCTGGGTGGTGGTCAGCGAGGGTCATGGGGCCAGGAACGGACACGTGCCGGGGCTCGACGGGCTGGACTTCGCCGACGCCTTCGACGACGCGGGCTGACGCCGACGCACCCGTTGCATGCCGTCCGGACGCACGGCAGAGGCGCCACCCGGCGGACAGAGGCCCGTACGGACCGGCAGGCGGACCACGTGCCGACCGGTGTCCCGGCCGACCTTCCGGCGTATGTACACGCAGGCGCCCGGGCGTCTGTGCCCCGTACCCGACACGGGCCGCTAGGCTCGCGGCCCAGACCGCACTGTCGCAATCGGGAGAAAGCCCACCATGGCCAAGAAGCGCCCTCAGACCAAGGCCGGGAAGCAGCAACTCAAGGACGGAGAGATCCCGGTGGTCGGGGCTCGTGAGCCCTGCCCGTGCGGTTCGGGCCGCCGCTACAAGGCGTGTCACGGCCGCGCCGCCGCCCAGGCCGTGACCGAGCTGGTCCACCGCCCCTTCGAGGGCCTGGCGGGCGAGTGCGACTGGGTCGCCCTGCGCGAGCTGGTGCCCGCCGCCACCGTCGAACTGACACTCAAGGGCGGGCTGCCCGAGGGTGTGCCGTCCGTGACGCTCGCGACCGTGCTGCCGATGGCCTGGCCGGCACTGCGCCGCGACGACGGTTCCGTCCTCGTCGCCCTGCAGAACGACACCCCCTCCGGCGACCTCAGCCGAGACCTCGCGGACACCCTGCAGCGTGCACTGACCGCCGAGCCCGGCTCGCCCGTCGCCGCCCGCCGCGTGCCGGCCGACGGTCCGCGCCTGCAGGACCTGCTCGACCCGGAAGCGGTATTCGAGCCGGTCGTCCACTCCGGTTTCGAGTTCTGGGTCCCGGACGCGGAGAACGCCACGCCCGAGGTGTCCGCGTCCCTGGAACGCGCGAACGAAGCGGCGATCCCGACCGTCCTGCTCTCCGGGGTGGACGCCGCGTACTGGTGCGAAACCCCGGAAAAGAACCACCTGCGCTGGGTCATGCCGCACCCGGAGGAGCAGCTGCTCGACGCGCTCGCCCGGCTGCACGCCGCCGGCACCTCCTCGCTCGGCGAAGGGACCCGGCTGGTCGGCTCCTTCCGCGCGCACGGGCTGATGGTTCCGGTCTGGGACCTGCCGAGCGCGATGGGGGCAAAGGAGTGCGAGAAGCCCGCAGCCGAGTTCGTGGAGCGGCTGACGACGGCACTCGCCTCGGACGCCCCGCTCACCGCCGAGGAGCGCCGGGCCCGTGGCGGGCTCACCAACCGCCAGGTGACGCTCAGCTGACCGTGCGGACGTGACGACTCCTGCGGGCCGCCAGGTGACTCGCGTCACATCTGTCATACCCGCAGGTAAATCGCTGTGCGAATACGTGAGATCGAATTTGCGAACGGCAGATCTCTTGTTACCGTTCTAGAAGCCCGGTCGCTGGTGCATCCCCCGTCGCCAGCGACCGGGCATTCTCATGCCCGGACTCGGCGCGCGACGCGGTCCACGGGGCGGGCGACGCACAGCACCTGCGGACCGGCGTCAACCCGCCACAGGGGACGCCGGATTGGAACCGGCCCTCAGCAGAAGCGGCGTCTCCTCGGCCGCCCCCTCACCCGCGTACTCAGCCACTGCCGTGTACGCGTCGGGGCCTCCGTGCGACGAGTGGCGAGGCGTTTCACAGACCCCCGGCTCATCCTGAGCGTCCACTGTGCAGCGCACTTCGACGGTCCAGCCGCCGGGCCCCATCAGGGTGAGTACGGACCGGAGTTCGCCACCCGTCGTATTGCGGCAGGAGCTGCGCGCCCAGATGCCCCTCCTTCGGTTATGTCGCAGGTCCGCGCCTCGACCCCCTCGGGGGACATCAGCTCGGGGCCGCAGCGGGCAACGGTCCGCGGAGCGGAACCGGCAGTGCCGGGGCCGGTGGCGACGCCGATTCCGGGGACCACCCTGGCCTAACCGACCTCACGAGAGCGGTCGGTATCCGACAGAAGCCCCATACCGAAACTCCCGTCCGAAGATCCTTTTGCGACAGTGCCTCTCATGCCCTCCAAACCTTTTCCGGAAGGTGCATCAGAAAGCCCGTCGACATCAGCCTCGATCCTTCAGAGGTGATCGTTGCCGCATAGGGTGATCACTTCGCCCCGTTTGTCCCCGCTGTTCGCGGTCAGGGTCATCGCGTGTCGCT
>NZ_JBEZKL010000042.1:0-57415 GCF_040704695.1 Streptomyces sp. NPDC048411 | reverse complement strand
GCGTGTTTCGAAAGTAGCGTCGTCCGCCCGTAGGGCGGGCCAGGCGGCGTCTGGTGCGTGCGATCGCAAGGCGGAGGGTCGCCCCGATACTGGGCATATCGGGGCGAGCCCGACAACGCAGCGAGCGTGCGTGCCAGACGCCGCCTGGCCCGCGGGACTTTCGAAACACGCCCTAGTTCCGTGACCGGCAGTGTTTGCCGGTCACGGTGCCCGGTGGACCACCGCGAGCAGTTCCTGTCGGTTCATGAAAGACACCCGTTGGATTCCATCGGTCGAGCCGGTATCGGAGATCACCCAGGTGTCCACCAGATCGCGGACGGAAGCGAGGCAACGCTCGATGACGCACGCCTCGTTCTTGACGATCATGCACAGGCGGATGGACGGCTTCATGGCAACACCAATCCCCGGCAAGTAGGTCCGAAGGACCTTAGGGAAACCGCCCGGGAAGGTGATGGCGGCACGCCGGAGCCGCGGGGGGTGAACTCCCCGTCCAGGGCCTGTTTCAGCGTGCGGTGGAGTCGCTCTGGGCGCCGTTCCGGGCGCCCTTCACCGATTCCGAGGTCTGCCCAGGGTCCGGTACTTCCGGCTTCCGCTTGTCGGTCCGGCCCTTCTCCTTCGATGTCTTGGGACCGAGAAGCCCGTCGCAGTAGCCCGGCACCGCCGATGCACCACCGGCCGCAGCCTCCAGCCGGTCGAAGGCCGTAGCGTCCGCGGCCTTTCCCTTGCCCGGAGCCACGCGGTAGGCACGGCAGTGCGCCTCGTCGTCCTGTGCCTGGTCCGGGTGGCCGGCGGAGCGACCGGAACCCGGCGGATCGGTCGGCCTCTGGTGTGTACGGCCTTCGGCGGGCGTCGGCGCACCTGACTGGGGGCTGCCGGGCTCATCGGGTGCGGTGGAGGCACTCCTCGCGGGGTGTGCGGGACGCGTCCGGTCGCGCCCATCGTCATCGAACGGCGTCGGCATCGCACCCGAACCCGCGGCCACCGCGACCCCGCCGAGCGTCGCCGCGGCCGCGAAGCCGGCGATCATCGTCCGCGCCGAGCGCACGAAGCGCAGCCGTTCGACCCGTCGCCAGTCGTCGCGTCTGCGACGCCGCAGCGGCGACACGGGTGCGAGTGCCCCCTCGTCGCGCGCCGCCCGGAAGGCACCGAGCGCCCGCTGCTCGGCTGCGGGGCCGGTCTCACCGGAACGTTGCACGGCTGCCAGCAGAGCGGCCACTTCGCGGGATACCGGCGCATCGGTCGCCCGTGGCGATTCATCTCTCATGTCTCATCTCTCAGCGTGCGGCGTGACGCAGACGTCACACTGCCCGACCCTGCTGAGCCCAGATGCTCGGCCAGTCTCTGCAGTCCACGGTAGGCAGAGGTGCGTACGGCGCCCGCACGCTTGCCGAGCACCCGCGCCGTCGCGGGACCGTCGAGGCCGACGACGACACGCAGCAGAACAGCTTCCGCCTGCTCCCGCGGCAACCCGCGGATGAGTGCGAGCGCCTGCTGGGTGGAGAGCGCCTCCAGGGCGGAACCGGCGGTGTCCTGACTGTCCGGCAGTTCGAGAATGTCCCGCTCCAGAAGTGCGGTGCGCGGCCGCCGCCGCTGCTTGCGCAAGTGGTCCAGCGCCCGGTGCCGGGCGATCGTCGCGGTCCAGCCACGAAACCCCGCCCCATCCCCACGGAACCGTCCGAGGTCACGGGATATCTCCAGCCAGGCGTCGGAGGCCACGTCCTCGCCGTCCTCACCGACCAGTCCCCGTACATAGCCGAGCAGCCCGGGATGGACGAGCCGGTACGCCGCGGCGAAGGCTTCCTCGTCACCTTGCTGAGCCCGCTCCACCGCGGCCCCGAGCTCGGCGTCGTCCACCTCCCCGCGGCGCTGTTCTCCGCCCTTGGCCACACTTTCCTCTTCGTACCGACTTCGTCCGACGTATACCGCCCCGACACGGCTCGCCGGGCCCTCGTCCCGTTGCCCGTACACCCCTCGACTACCTCTGCGTGACGGCACACAGAAATGTCACAGCCCGGGGGTTCGCGATGCGAGGCAATCCGCTGCGCAGGTCCGGATCCGCCCAGGTCACAGGGCGGCGACGGCGCGGCGGGCGCGCCCGTGCAGCAACAGGTAGAAGCGCTGGAGCGACTCCTCCGACGCCGACTCGAATCGGTTCGCCACCTTCCCGAACGGGTTCCAGATCCGCCCGTCGGGCATGCGAACGCCCGCCGACTGTCCGAACAACTCCCGCTGGCCGTCGTCGAGGTCCACCCATCGACCGCCTGCCCGGCGCACCATGACTTCACCGGTGTATGCGCCCAGCCCCCGCAGAAACGGCTCGACCTGACCCCGCTCCGGCCGACTGTGCCGCAGTCCGTCGACGATCAGGTCGACGAGCCGCAGACTGGCCACGGAGTAGTCGAGCGGCAGCCGGTTCCGCTCGGTCAACTGCGCGACGAAGCGCGTGACATAGGCCCGCATTTCCGACGCCGAAGCAAGCTTCCCAAGATCACTATCCATGCCTGTCCCAGCGGCGGACGGCCGGATAGCATCACAGGTATCGGACGTGTCTGTTCTCATACGGCGAGTTCCAGCCAGTCATACAACCCACCGCCCCTCTCATACGTCGGCAGGCCACGCCGCATCAGCCGATGGCGATAAGCGGATGGGCAGAGAGCTTGGTCCACGCCAGGATGCTGTCCATCGTGGCGCGCGGCACCGACAGGCTGCTACGCACCGGGCCACTGAGCCGCTGTGGGTTGGAGCGTCGGACGTCGTACGGGTGAAGGTGAGGTCGGGCCGGCAGAGCAGGGCACTGCCGAAGAACCCGAAGCTGCACATGGTCGACCCCGACCCAGGTGTCAGCAAGGCCGGGTCCAGGAACCAGGCTGAGGCGTCCCTCGCGCCCGACGATACTGAGAACGCGGCGTTCGCGCTGGGGGGACCCCAGACGCCACGCGTCGGACACCGACGGTGCCCTCTCGCATCCGACCTGGCGCAGAGCGTCGCCGCTGGGCTGCGGTGCGCCAGATTCAGCGAGACGCAGACCACCGGGTCCGTCTCATCGAACTTGTCGCAATCTGTCGAACCGGCCGGACGGCTCACCCGTCCCGAGCGCCTGATCCGGCGATCTGCGCCACAGCGCCCTGACAGGTCGGGGGCGGTTCTTCGTCTTGGCCCATGGGGACAGAACGAGGACACGTTCGCGGCCCCTCAGTCGAGACAGAACTCGTTGCCCTCGATGTCCTGCATCACGATGCACGACTCGTTGTCGCCATCGGCAGACAGTAGTCGCACGCGTACCGCGCCGAGCGCGACCAGTCGTGCGCACTCGGCCTCGAGTGTGGCGAGGCGCTCTTCACCCACGAGCCCGGTGCCGACCCGCACGTCAAGATGCAACCGATTCTTGACGACCTTGCCTTCGGGAACGCGCTGGAAGTACATTCGCGGGCCCACACCTGAGGGATCCATGCAGACGAACGCCGAACCCTGACGCTCAGGCGGCAGCGAGCGATTGAAATCGTCCCAAGCAGCAAACCCCTCCGGCGGCGGCGGTACGACGTACCCCAACACCTCGCACCAGAAACGAGCGACGCGCTCAGGTTCTGCGCAGTCGAAGGTAACTTAAAACTGCTTGATCGATGCCATCGGTCCACCATAGTGACGCGTGCTGTGCACCGAGACCCCGGGGTGTCATCGCCGCGCGGGTCGAGGTCTCGCGTGACATGAGTAGCGCCAACCGACCAGATCGCCTGAGACAACGAGCGAATCGCGCCAGATCACCTGAGACGGGGGGCCAATTCGCGTGAGACGGGCCAACCGCGACGCCCACGGACGCGGGTACGCCCACTCCTGTCTTGTCCTGTCCTGTCCTGTCCTGTCCTGTCCTGTCCTGTCACAGTGCATCTGGCAGAGAGTGGGCTGCCAACCTGCAGGGTTGCCATGTCGCTTGAGAACGCTGCCTCTCGGTGTTCTCAAACGACATGGCTTTCACAGGTGGATGGCGTCATTGGCCTCGGTCAGCGACTCCAGCCGCCGGTACGCGACCGCCCTCAGGTCGGGCCGGTGCTCCTCGAAGTCCACGGCTAGCAGGGCTTTCCCTCTATCCGTCACATTCTCCCGTTGGGGCCCGTCAGTGAAGTGACGAAGCAGCACCGACCCACCCGGTGTGACCGAGAGCCAACTCGGGCCAGGTCTCGCACGGGTGCGGGACGTCACCGCAGTCAGGGTCGTCGGTGTGCAGGGCCTCGGGCATCGACACCGGCACCGGCCTCTATTACGGAGTGTCGGCACTCGGTTCGTCCACGGGGATCCGGATCGGGCTGAACCCTGCCCCGTAACTCCCGTCCTTTCCGCACACGAGCCCCGGAGCCCCTCGGCCTCACCCGAGAGGCTCCAGCCATGCGTGGGCGAGGCCACCGCCTCGTCACTTTCGGTCTGTACGGTGCGCCCCTAAGGACAGCGGCTGCGAGTGGAGGCAAAGGGTGAGTGGCGTGGCAAGTGCGCCGGGCGGTGGTGCGGTCGGCCGTGACGCGTCCGACGGCGGTGGACTCGGACGGCGACTGGGTGTTTTCGACGCAGTGGTCATCGGGCTGGGGTCGATGATCGGGGCCGGCGTCTTCGCCGCGTCGGCCCCCGCCGCCCGGGCTGCCGGGTCGGGGCTCCTGATCGGTCTGGGCGTGGCCGCGGTCGTGGCGTACTGCAATGCGACGTCCTCCGCGCGGCTCGCCGCCCGCTATCCGGCCTCCGGCGGGACGTACGTCTACGGACGTGAGCGGCTGGGAGATTTCTGGGGCTACCTGGCCGGCTGGAGCTTCGTCGTCGGCAAAACCGCCTCGTGCGCAGCCATGGCCCTGACGGTCGGCGCCTACGCCTGGCCGGGCCAGGCCCATGCGGTGGCGGTCGGCGCCGTGGTGGCTCTCACCACCGTGAACTACTGGGGCGTGCAGAAATCCGCATGGCTGACCAGGGTGCTCGTGACGGTGGTCCTCGCAGTCCTGGCCGCCGTCGTCACCACGTGTCTGACCGGCGGCGCGATCGAGCCATCCCGGCTGGCGCCCGGGGCGGACGCCACGGCGGGCGGAGTGCTGCAGGCGGCTGGGCTGCTGTTCTTCGCCTTCGCCGGCTACGCCCGCATCGCCACGCTGGGCGAGGAGGTCCGCGACCCGGCCCGCACGATCCCCCGTGCCATCCCTCTTGCAATGGGCATCACCTTGATCGTGTACACGGCGGTGGCCGTCGCGCTGCTGTCGGTGCTCGGGCCTGCCCGGCTCGCCGACGCCTCGGCGCCGTTGGCGGAAGCGGTCCGTGCGTCCGGCACGCCCGGTCTGGCACCGGTGGTCCGCATCGGCGCGGCACTCGCCGCACTGGGTTCCCTGCTCGCCCTCCTCCTCGGCGTCTCCCGTACGACGCTGGCCATGGCCCGCGACCGCCACCTGCCGCATGCCCTGGCCACCGTCCACCCCCGGTTCGCCGTCCCGCACCGCGCAGAACTGGCCGTAGGCGCGATCGCCGCCCTCGTGGCCGCCACCGGCGATATCAGGGGCGCGATCGGGTTCTCCTCGTTCGGCGTCCTGCTGTATTACGCCGTCGCCAACGCGGCCGCCTGGACGCTCACGCCGTCCGAGGGCCGCCCTCCACGCGCCGTGCCGGCCCTCGGTATGGCGGGCTGCCTGGTCCTGGCATTCACGCTTCCCCTGCATTCGGTTCTGTCGGGCGCGTGCGTGGTGCTGGTCGGCGCGGCTGCCTACGGCATCCGCAAGGGCGGGCGCCCGCACCGTCCGAGTCGCTGAACGGCGACCGACCCGGTCCCTCGACCCGACCGCTGCGGGACGGCCCTTCTCGCACAAGCGGTCGCGTTTGTCGTAAGCCACAAACCGGACCACGGCGCTGGCCTGCAGAAACCACCAGTAGAATCTGGACACGTGACTGCTGTGTCTGCGAAGCCTCGCATCCCCAATGTCCTGGCCGGCCGCTATGCCTCCACGGAGCTGGCCGTCCTCTGGTCCCCCGAGCAGAAGGTGAAGCTGGAGCGCCAGCTCTGGCTGGCGGTGCTGCGCGCTCAGAAGGACCTCGGGATCGAGGTACCCGACGCCGCCCTCGCCGATTACGAGCGTGTCCTGGACCAGGTCGACCTCGCCTCCATCGCGGAACGCGAGAAGGTTACCCGGCACGACGTCAAGGCACGGATCGAAGAGTTCAATGCTCTCGCCGGGCACGAGCAGGTCCACAAGGGCATGACTTCCCGGGACCTCACCGAGAACGTCGAGCAGCTGCAGATCCGGCTCTCGCTGGAGCTCATGCGCGACCGCACCGTGGCCGTCCTGGCCCGGCTCGGCAGGCTTGCGGGCGAATACGGCGAGCTGGTCATCGCCGGCCGCTCCCACAATGTCGCCGCCCAGGCAACCACTCTCGGCAAGCGTTTCGCGACCGCGGCGGACGAGCTGCTGGTGGCGTACGGCCGGCTGGAAGACCTGCTGGGTCGCTACCCGCTGCGGGGCATCAAGGGCCCCGTCGGCACGGCGCAGGACATGCTCGACCTGCTGGGCGGTGACGCTGGCAAGCTCGCCGACCTGGAGCAGCGCATCGCCGTCCACCTCGGCTTCGGACAGGCGTTCACCTCGGTCGGCCAGGTCTACCCCCGCTCGCTCGACTACGACGTCGTGACCGCACTGGTGCAGCTGGCCGCCGCGCCCTCGTCGGTCGCGAAGACGATCCGGCTGATGGCCGGGCACGAGCTGGTGACCGAGGGATTCAAGCCGGGTCAGGTCGGCTCGTCCGCGATGCCGCACAAGATGAACACCCGGTCCTGCGAACGCGTCAACGGACTGATGGTGATCCTGCGCGGCTACGCCTCGATGACGGGCGAGCTGGCGGGCGACCAGTGGAACGAGGGCGACGTGTCCTGCTCCGTGGTCCGCCGGGTGGCGCTTCCGGACGCGTTCTTCGCGTTCGATGGTCTGCTGGAGACCTTCCTCACGGTGCTCGATGAGTTCGGGGCGTTCCCGGCGGTCGTGGCCCGCGAACTGGACCGGTACCTGCCGTTCCTCGCCACGACCAAGGTATTGATGGGCTCGGTGCGCGCCGGTGTCGGTCGCGAGGTCGCCCACGAGGCCATCAAGGAGAACGCGGTCGCCGCCGCTCTGGCCATGCGCGAGCAGGGCACGGAGCGCAACGAGCTGCTCGACAAGCTCGCCGCCGACGGCCGCATCCCGCTGGACCGGGAGCAGCTGGACGCGCTGATGGCCGACAAGCTCTCCTTCACGGGAGCGGCCGGCGACCAGGTCACCGCGCTCGTCGCCCGGATCGAGGAGATCACCAAGCAGCACCCCGAGGCCGCGGGATACACGCCGGGCTCGATCCTCTGACAGTCGGAACCGTCGCCGGATGACACCCGAAGAGCTCCAGGCCGCCCGCGACCGCGTCGTTCCCGATGTGGTCGCGGGCGGCTTGCGCGTGCTGTTCTGCGGAATCAACCCGAGCCTGATGACGGGCGCCACGGGCCACCATTTCGCCCGCCCCGGCAACCGCTTCTGGCCGGTGCTCCACCTGTCCGGCTTCACTCCCCGCCAGTTGAAGCCCTCGGAACAGCATGAGCTGCTGGCCTACGGTCTGGGCATCACCAATGTGGTCGCCCGGGCCACGGCGAGAGCAGACGAACTGGCCGCCGAGGAGTTCCGCGAGGGCGGACTGATCCTCACGGCCAAGGTCGAACAGCTGCGCCCGCAGTGGCTGGCGGTGGTGGGGGTCACTGCCTACCGCACCGCCTTCGGCGAGCGTCGCGCGCAGATCGGCCCGCAGGACCGGACGATCGGCGGTGCCCGGGTCTGGGCCCTGCCCAACCCCAGCGGCCTCAACGCCCACTGGACCGCTCAGAGCATGGCCGAGGAGTACGGGCGCCTCCGCGCGGCAGCTGACTTCACCGCTCCCGATCATTCGGACTGAGCCGGACCGCGGAAGCGAGCACCAGAGGTCTGCGGTGAGGGGCTCGGGGGAATTGAGTTCAGGGGGTGGGAGGTTGCAGGGCCGGCGGCACCCGCGTCCTCACATCCGAGGGTCGATGAGCCCTCCCGTCGATGCGGCGGAGGTGATGGCCGGTGGCCATGCCGCCGGTCAACGGCCAGGCACTGACAACAGGTTCCGGCATGAGCCTTGAGGGGCTGTCAGCCTCTCGTGCATGGACGGCGCCATTCCCGGCCCCTTCCGCGACCATCTCCCGATGTGCACCCACCAAACCACGGACATCGGTCCTCAGGCGTCCCTGCGCCTCATCGCCCACCAGCCGACAAGCAGCGCGAGGCCTGCCCAGCCGGCCGTGACGGCCAGCCCTGCCCATGGCCCCAGACTGCCCTCCGGATTCTGGTGCAGTACCAACTGTCCGGCCCGGTCCGGCAGATAGAGCGCCACGCCGCTCGCGATGTCCCCGACCACGAAGGAAACGATCAGGATGAACGGGATGAGCAGGCTGAGTACGGCGACCGCGCTGCGCAGCAGCACCGTCAGGCCGGCGGCGAACAGGGCCATGAGGGCGAGGTATATCCCGCCTCCGAAGGCGGCTCGGAGAGCTCCGGGTTCGGCCAGACCGATCGCGTACTTCCCCATGAAGAGCTGGCCCACCAGGAACGCGGTGAAGCTGGTGGCGAGCCCGACCACCAGGGCGAGCGCGCCGATGAGGGTCATTTTCGCCGTGTAGAAGAGGCCACGGCGTGGCACCGCCGCGAGCGATACCCGCAAGGCACCATTCAGATACTCGGAGGAGAGCGCTGTGGCGCCGAAGCTGATGGCAGCGATCTGGCCGAAGTTCAGTGCGTAGAAGGCGCCGAAGACCAGGTCGGTGTCCGAGCCCTCCGCCTCGGCCTGACCAACGGTGGCGAAGGCGAGCAGGGTGACAGCGAGTGTCACCAGGAAGACCGCCATCAAGGAACCGGCCACGGACCGTACCGATCTGATCTTGATCCACTCGGAACGGAGCACGTCGGTGGTCGACATGGTCAGGCCTCCTGGCGGGTAGCGGGTGACACTGCTGCGGACGCGAATTCCGTCGCATCGGCTGTGAGATCGAGATAGGCCTGCTCCAAAGTGGCCTGTTCGTCGATGAGTTCAAGAATGGGGATGCCCTCGAAGGCGGCGATGGCGCCGACCTCCTCCGCTCTGGCGCCCTCGACGATCCAGCGACCGTCGTCGCTCTGTACGAGCTCGTGTCCCTTGCCGGTCAGCACGTCGCGGAGCCGACCCGACTCCGTCGTGCGTACGCGCACGCGCGGGCGGCTGCGGGAGTCGAGGAATTCCTGCATCGGCTGGTCGACAAGGAGTCTGCCTTGGCCGAGGACCACCAGGTGGTCGGCGAACGACGACGTCTCGTTCATCAGGTGACTGGAGACGAGAACCGTGCGGCCCTCGCGGGCCAGCCGTTTCATCAGCTCCCGTATCCAGATGATGCCTTCCGGATCCAGCCCGTTCGACGGTTCGTCCAGCATGACGACGTCCGGGTCGCCGAGCAGAGCAGCCGCTATGCCGAGGCGCTGTCGCATACCCAGCGAGAACGTCTTGATCCGGTGGCCGCCGACCCGGCCGAGCCCCGCCTCCTCCAGAACCGCCTCGACCCTGCCGGCAGCAAGGCCGTTGCTCGTCGCGAGAGCCAGCAGATGGTTCCGCGCGGTCCGCGAACCGTGGGCGGCCTGGGCATCGAGCAACGCGCCGACCCGGCGCAGCGGATGGTCGAGTGCGGCGTAGGCCTGCCCGCCGACAGTGGCCGTACCACCGGTCGGCCGGTCCAGGCCAAGGACGAGTCGCATGGTGGTGGACTTGCCGGCGCCGTTCGGGCCGAGGAAACCGGTGACCCGGCCGGGTCGCACACTGAACGTGAGGCGGTCCACCGCGCGGGTCGCGCCGTATTCCTTGGTGAGCTCATGGACGTCGATGCTGGTCATGTCCTCAGCCTGGCGGCCGCACCCCATTCCCGCCCTCCCCCGCCGGAGGGGATCATCTCCCTCGCTCGGGGGAGCCGTCGCGCTCGCGACGGCTGGCACGATGGCAGCATGCGTCGCCATATCCGTCCGCTGACCGAGCCGGTCACCTACACCCGCTGGCTGCACATGCTCATTCCGTGCGCGGTCGCCAGTGTGTGGCTGTTCATCTCCGTGGACACCCCATGGGCCCTCGCGATCTTTGCCGTGCCTGTGGGCCTGGTCCCCGGAATGCGTCTCGCCGAGGGGGTTCAGGCTCAGCTGTTGCTGATGCCGTCGGAGCGCGGCCGACCCGACGCATCAATCTCCGCGGCTCCGGCGGATACCTGGGCGGCCCGCTGGCGAACCGTGGTCTGGCTGGAGGTGCGGCTGCTGCTCTCGGCGGTGGCGGGGTTCGCGACGGTGTGGTTGTCCGCCACGGCAGTTGACCTCGTCCTCACCGCGTCGGGTTCGGGCCCGAGCGACGAATGGCTGATCCGCGGGGTGGAGCCGCACTGGTGGTACGCGCTGCTTGCACCCGTGCCTCTTCTCCTGCTGCTCGCAGTTGTCGTGATATGCGGTGAGGTGATCACGGCGGCGGCGCGGCGGCTGCTCGGTCCGTCACCGGTGGAGCGGTTGACCGCGCTGGAGGAGCGCACCGAGCAGTTGCTGGAGCGCAATCGCATTGCGCGCGAGCTGCACGACTCGATCGGGCATGCCCTGACCGTGGCGGTCGTCCAGGCGGGTGCGGCGCGGGCGGCGAACGATCCGGCGTTCACCGAGCGGGCACTGGCCGCGATCGAGGAGACGGGCCGGGCGGCACTGGACGATCTGGAGCGGGTGCTCCGGGTCCTGCGGGAATCGCAAGCACCGGTGGGACAGCGGCCGACACTCGCCGAAGCGGACCGGCTGCTGGACTCGGCGCGAGGGTCGGGGGCGAAGGTCGACGCCGAAGTCTCCGGTCCGGTGGAGCTGGTGCCGGGACCAGTGTCCCGCGAGGGGTACCGGATCCTGCAGGAGTCCCTCACCAATGTGCTGCGTCACTCCGGGTCCGTCCCCGTGCGGGTGAGAATCACGGTCGCGGACGGCTGGCTGGAGCTTGAGGTGACCAATCCGCTCACCGGGTCGATAGGTACTCCGGGCGGCGGCAGCGGACTGCGGGGCATACGTGAGCGGGCCGCACTCCTGGGCGGAAAGGCCAAGACCGGTCCGTACGACGGCGAGTGGAGGGTGCACGCGAGCCTCCCGCTGGACGGCCTACGCTGACCGGATGCCGGTTACCGTTCTTCTGGTCGACGACGAACCCCTCGTGCGCGCGGGACTGCGTGCGGTGCTTGAGGCCCAGCCCGATATCGAGGTGGTGGGCGAGGCCGCCGACGGTGCCGCAGTGATCCCGCTGCTGCGCCGACTGCGCCCCGATGTGGTGGCGATGGACGTGCGCATGCCTTTGATGGACGGCATCGAGGCAACCCGGGTGGTGCTGCGCACGGTGCCGGATCCGCCGAAGATCCTGGTGGTGACGACGTTCGAGAACGACGAGTACGTGTACGAGGCGCTGCGCGCCGGGGCGGACGGTTTTCTGCTCAAGCGAGCCCGGCCCTCGGAGATCGTGCACGCGGTGCGCCTGGTCGCCGAGGGCGAGTCGCTGCTCTTCCCGGCCGCGGTCCGGCAGCTCGCCGCCGAGTACGGGACGAGCAAGGCCAAGGCGGCCATGAAGCGCGCGGCGCTCACCGAGCGGGAAGAGGCGGTGCTCCGTTTGATGGCCCGGGGACTGTCCAATGCGGAGATCGCCGCCAAGCTGGTGGTCGGTGTCGAGACAGTGAAGACCCATGTCAGCGCCGTACTGGCCAAGTTGGGGGCCAGGGACCGGACGCAGGCGGTGATCGCCGCGTACGAGTCAGGGTTCGTGGCTCCAGGCTGACGCCGATGGCGCCCGGATCCCCGTTCCGGGGCACGGTCGCTCCGCTTCGGGGCAACGAGTACGATCCGCTGACATGCTCGCGAGCTGGGAGGACACACCGTGGGCCGGTTGACCGGTGGGGACCCGTCGCTGTTGCGACGGATCAATTCCGCGGTGGTACTTCATGCCCTCAGGGGCGCCGACTCCCCCACGCTCACGGACCTGACTCGTATCACGGGTCTGTCCCGGCCCACGGTCGAGGGCGTCGTCGAGGGGCTTTTCGAGGCCGGTCTGGTCGTCGAATCGGCGCCTGACGAGGGTGAGGCCCGACGTCAGGGCAGGCCGGCCCGCAGGTTCCGGTTCCGCGCCGAGGCGGGACATCTGCTCGGCATCGAGATCGGCCCGCACCGCGTCTCCGCACTTCTGTCGGGGCTGGACGGCAGGATCATCGGCGCCGGTTCACGCGAGGTGTCGGAGACCGCTTCCGCGGACGACCGGCTCGACCGGGTGAGGGCCGTCGTCGCCGATCTGCTGCGGCGCTCCGGGGTCGCCCGGAGCAGTCTGCGTGCGGTCGGGGTGGGCAGTCCCGGGATCGTGGAGGCCGACGGGACCGTACGCCTGGGCACCGCGCTGCCGGACTGGACCGGTCTCGCGCTCGGTGAGCGGCTGCGGCGCTCCTTCCGCTGTCCGGTGCTCGTGGAGAACGACGCAAACGCCGCGGCGGTGGCCGAGCACTGGAAGGGTGCCGCGACCGAGTCGGACGACATCGTGTTCGTCCTGGCGGGGCTGAGCCCGGGGGCCGGTTCGCTGATCGGCGGGCGGCTGCATCGTGGTTACGGCGGTGCAGCGGGCGAGATCGGCGCACTCCATCTGCTGGGCCGCGAGGTCACACCGGAAAAGCTGCTGTCGACGACGGACACACCGCTGGATCCGCTGGACGAGCAGGCGGTCGCCGCGGTGTTCGCGGAGGCCCGGCACGGCGATGTGCGGGCTCAGGCTGCGGTGGAGCGGTTCATCCAGCGGCTGGTGCACGATGTGGCGGCGCTGGTGCTGGCGCTCGACCCGGAGCTGGTGGTCATCGGGGGTTGGGCCGCCGGGCTGGACGGAGTGCTGGATCCGCTCCGCGGTGAGCTGGCCCGGTACTGTCTCCGGCCGCCGCGGGTCGCGCTGTCCATGCTGGGCGAGGCGGCCGTGGCCACGGGCGCCCTGCGGCTGGCGCTCGACCATGTCGAGGAGCAGCTCTTCGCCGTGGAGGGATCGGTGACGGCCCGCCGCTGAGCGCGACGGGCCGTTCGTTGCGTTCGAAGCCGGCGGGACCGGCCGGGCTCACGACGCGTGGCGCTCCTGGCCGGGGTGGCTGATCTCCAGGTCGCCGGAGTCACCGAACGTAAGTCGGCACGTGTCGGCCCGGTAGGTGGCGACGGAGACCGCAGCCGTGCCGCCCGCCGCGAGATAACGGGTGGTGACGACGAGGACCGGTGCGCCGGGGAGCCGGTCGAGCTCCTTGGCGTCGTCCGCTCGCGCGGAGCCGAGTTCCACCGAGCGGTCCTGACCGTCGAGGCCGAGACGGTGCAGTTCCCGCACGACGCTGCGGGCGCGGGCGGCACCCGACGGGGTCCCGATCGCGGACAGTTCGGGCACGGACGCCGACGGCACGTACAGCAACTCCGCAGCGACCGGCTGCCCCTGAGCGACCCGGATCCGGCGAACGATGTGCACCGGCTCGTCGCTCTCCACGTCGAGCATGGCGAGAACCGGGGCGGGCGCTGTCGCGCTCGTGCAGCCGATGGGCTGCCAGGCCTCGTCGGCGCCACCCGTCCAGTCGTGCTGCGCGGTCGAGACGGCGACGCCCACGCGCGGCGGAGCGACCGTGGTCCCCACGCCGCGGCGGCGCTGCAGCCTTCCTTCGAGTTCGAGCTGCTCGAGAGCCTGTCGGAGCGTTGCCCGGGCGACGCCGAACCTGGCTGCGAGCTCACGCTCGTTGGGCAGGATCTCTCCCACCGCAAAGTCCGAGTCGAGTGCCTCACTGAGAACGGTCTTGAGGTGCCAGTACTTCGGCTCCTGCACCGATTCCAGCTGCGTGGTCCCCACCCTGTCCTCCGCAATCACCCAGCGTCTTTTCCGCGACGTTATTTATTAAAGGTTCCTGTCTTAACGTTGAGACCATAGGGCGACACACCCCCTTGGTCAAGACCAATCCTTGTTCCGTCACACTGCGAATCGGGGCCCTGTCGCAGAGCGTTCACAGGACGTTCGTGGTGCCGTGCGGCGCGCGCAGCACAAAGCCCCACGTCCTGAGGGTCCGTGGGGCTTCGGCCAGCAGGGTGCCGGGACGGGCGGCTATTCGACGGCCAGGTTGGCAAGCTTGTCAGGGTTGCGGACGATATATACGCACTGGATAACGCCATCCCTTACGTCGATCTGGAAGACGCAATCGGGCTTTCCACCGGACAGCACCACCAGGGCGGGGCCACCATTGAGCTCCGCGAACCGGGTCTCGAAGTCGGCGGGCTGATCCTTCGCGACGGCCAGGAGGAAGCGACCGACCTTGTCCTGGCTCTCGATGATGCGCAGCGGCGCCTTGGACTTTCCGCCGCTGTCGCCGACCAGGCGCACATCGGGGGCGAGGAGCATCAGCAGCTCCTCGATGTCGCCGCCCGCCGCCGCGGCGAGAAACCGTTCGGTGAGGTCACGCCGCTGGGCCGGGTCGACGTCGTAGCGCGGCTTGCGCTCCTCCACGTGCCGCCGCGCGCGCCCGGCGAGCTGGCGCACCGCGGCCTCGGTCCTGTCGAGCGTCGCGGCGATCTCTCCGTACGGGAAGCCGAAGGCTTCGCGCAGGACGAAGACGGCGCGCTCCAGCGGGGAGAGCGATTCGAGGACGACCAGCACGGCGACGGACACGGAGTCTGCGAGGACGGCCTGCTCGGCAGTGTCGGGCACGGCGGGTCCGAAGTCGGTGACCAGCGGTTCGGGCAGCCACGGTCCGACGTAGGCCTCGCGCCGGGTGTGCAGCTGTCGCAGCCGGTCGATGGCGAGGCGGGTGGTGGTCCGCACGAGAAACGCACGCGGCTCCCGTACGTCATCGCGTGGCGCGGCCGACCAGCGCAGCCACGCCTCCTGCACCACGTCCTCGGCGTCGGCGATCCGGCCGAGCATGCGGTAGGCAACCCCGGTCAGTACGGGGCGGTGTTCTTCGAAGACGTCAGTAACGGTGTCGGCTGTCACCATCCCATCCCAGCCGACGCACCGGGCTGTGTCCAGCACGAATCGCCCGCCCCCTTGAACTGCGGTCCACTGAGCGGTAATTGTTATTTACGGGGCGTCTAAGTCCTGTCGCGCAGAGCCACTTCAGGCAAGGCGCATTCGTGCCGGACACCCCGAGAGCAACCGCATGGCCACCTCGGTCTCGTTCACCGTCGGCTCACTCGGAGGACCGCGGACCGTCTGCGTGGCGTACGAGCGCACCGGTTCCGGGGATCCGCTGTTGCTGCTCCACGGCATCGGCCACCATCGTCAGGCCTGGGACCCGGTGCTGCCGGTGCTGGCACCGGAGCGGGATGCCATAGTCATTGATCTGCCCGGTTTCGGCGTCTCCGCGGCGCTCCCGGACGACGTTCCGTACGACCTGGCGAGCGTGGCGCTGCGGCCGCTCAGCGACTGCGGCACCGCGTGCCCTGCGGACCGTACGGTGAACCTGGTTCTCGGTATACGCGCATCTGGCGCCCCCGGACATCGCGCGCGGCGTACGGCTGCTGGCGCAGGCCCAACGGCACACGCGCGGGCAGGACATCGACGGGAGTCGGGGCTCGGTGTTCATCTGAGGTTGGTGTGCCCGCCGCCGACGGGCACAAAGGTGGGGCTGGTCCACCGGCCACCCGTACCTCTGTCCCGCTGCCCCCGGAGGCACCTCGATGTCGTACCGTCCGCGCATCCCTTCGCCCGACCGCCGCACCGTGCTGCGCGGTTCGCTCGCCGCTTCGGCCGCGCTCGCCCTTCCCGTGGCGGGAGCGGCGGCCCCCGCCTTCGCCCTGTCCGGCCGTCCGCGCGCGGGCTGGGGCGTTCAGGTGGGTGATGTCACGGCGTCGTCCGCCCTCGTGTGGGTGCGTGCGGACCGGCCGGCCCGGATGATCGTGGAGACGTCGGCGACGGAGTCGTTCCGGCGGGCCCGCACCTGGTATGGACCGCTCGTCGGTCCGGGCACGGACTTCACGGGGACGACGCCGCTGTACGGACTTCCGGCGGGTGAGCAGGTGCACTACCGGGTGACGCTCACGGACCCCGACGATCCGCGCCGGACCGGTGAGCCGGTGTACGGAACGTTCCGTACCGCGCCTGCCCGGCGCCGGGACGGGGTGCGCTTCCTGTGGTCCGGCGATATCGCGGGACAGGGCTGGGGCATCAACCCGGACATCGGCGGATACCGGGTCTACGACGAGATGCGCCGCCTCGACCCGGACTTCTTCCTCTGCAGCGGCGACAACATCTATGCGGACGGTGTGATCGAGCCGAGCGTGACGCTGCCCGACGGCAGGGTCTGGCGGAACATCACCACCGAGGAAAAGGCGAAGGTCGCCGAGACGCTCGCCGAGTACCGCGGGAACTTCCGCTACAACCTCCTTGACGACAACCTGAAGAAGTTCAACGCGCAGGTGCCGTCGATCATCCAGTGGGACGACCACGAGGTACGCAACAACTGGTATCCCGGGCAGATCCTGGACGACACCCGATACACCGAGAAGAACGTGAATGTGCTGGCAGCGCGCTCGATGCAGGCATTCCGCGAGTACTTCCCGGTGTCCACGCTGCACGAATCGTCCGGCGACGGCCGGGTGCACCGGGTGGTCCGGCACGGGCCGCTGCTCGATGTGTTCGTCCTCGACATGCGTTCGTTCCGGAACGCCAACTCCCCCGGCCGGCAGCCCGACGACACCACGGGCATCCTCGGCGCCGAGCAGCTCCGCTGGCTCAAGCACGAGCTCTCGCGGTCGCGCGCGGTGTGGAAGGTGATCGCCGCAGACATGCCGCTGGGACTGGTCGTCACGGACGGTGCGACGAACTTCGAGGCGGTGGCGCAGGGCGACCCCGGTGCCCCGCTCGGCCGTGAGCTGCAGATCGCCGAGCTGCTGCGATTCATCAAGCACCGCCGGATCACCGGCACGGTCTGGCTGACCGCCGACGTGCACTACACATCGGCGCAGCACTACGCCCCCGAACGCGCGGCGTTCAAGGACTTCGCACCGTTCTGGGAGTTCGTGTCGGGTCCGCTGGCCGCCGGCGGTTTCCCCGCCAACGCACTTGACAACACCTTCGGCCCCGACCGGGTCTTCCTGCGCGCGCCCGACCGGGCGAACGTGTCGCCGATGGAGTCGCCGCAGTTCTTCGGAGAGGTCGACATCGACGGGGACAGCGGAGAGTTGACGGTGCGTCTGCGGGCGCAGGGCGGTTCGGTGCTGTTCACCACGGTGCTGCAGCCGGGGCGCGTCGGACAGTGAGCGGGCGCCCGTAGCCGATGTCGGGCGAGGCCCCGGACAGCCGTCCGGGGCCGATTTCCAGTGGTGGGCTCTACGGTTTTCGCATGACCCGATCCGTACAGGCCGTGGTCTACTCCCACCCTTCCGTTCTCGAGTCCTCCCAGACCGGACAGTTGCTCGGTCTGGAGACCGCGGACGGTCTGACGCCTCGGGGTTCAGAGCCCCATCCCCGGTTCTTCGCCGGCTTTCTCACCTCGCCGCAGATCGCCGCCCGCGGGCTGCCGGCCGTGGCGGACGTGGCGTCCACGCGCTACTACCGGCGGACCCTGCCTTCCTCCCTCGACCCGGTGGTGACGGGGAACGGCGATCGGCTGCGCTTCAAGTCGTTAGTCCGGCTGCTGTGGTGTGTATGCGCGCCTCGATGTGCTGCCGGACGGTCTGGGCGGCACGGAGACAGGGCACGGCACGACGAATGCGGACCCTGCAGCAGCCGCAGTCATCCACGGAAGCAATCAGTAAAAAACGGGTGATAAAGGTCTAGATCCACACTTAACCCATCCGTCACAAGGCGTTCGTGATCAGGCAACACCGCTCCGTCACAGTGAACTCATGACTGATGTGACCTCCGCGAAGAGTGCCCGCCGGCCGCACCACTGGCGACGGGACCTGATCGAGCTGGCCGCCCTGTTCACCGCCGTCGCGGTGGCCGATGCGATCGCCAACATGGCCGGGCACCAACCCGATGGACCGCATCTGCTGATCGTCTCGGCCCTGGCCCTCGTGGCGACGGCCGCGTTCCACACCTGGTGGGCACGGCGGTACAGTCACGCCCCGCCGCCGACCGCCGTCGACCACAGCGTGGACCACCACACGATCACCGACAGCGCGGCGGCCACTGCTGTCGCCGCACTCGTGACCACGCCCACCGCCGCCGGTCCGGCCCCGTCCGACGAGGAAGCGGTGCTGTGGCGGATGCGCACCACGGTCCGGGACACCCCCGGCAGCCTCGCCGCGCTCTGCATCGCGCTCGCCCGGCACCGGATCGACATCCTCACTCTGCAGACACATCCGCTGACACAGGGCACGGTCGACGAGTTCCTGCTGCGCGCACCCGCCTTGCTCCCGGCCCGGCAGCTGAGCCGGACGATCTCCGCCGCGGGCGGCAACTCCACCTGGATCGAGCGGGCCGACGCGCACGACCTGGTGGACGCCCCGACCAGGATCCTGGAACTCGCCACCCGCACCGCTCTGGATGCCGCTGAACTCCCGCTCGCCCTTCGCCAGTTGCTCGGGCGCTGCACCATCCACTCGCTGCCCGCCGTCTCGCTCACCGGTCGTGCGACCGGCGGGAGCGCGCCGGTCGAAGGGATGCTCGATGAGGCAGTGATGCGACTGCGCGACCCGTCCGGCGGTGCGATCACCATCGAGCGGCCCTATCTGCCGTTCACCCCGACCGAGTTCGCCCGGGCCCGCGCCCTGGTCGAGCTCGACGCCCGACTCGGCCCCCGCGTCCCGCGCAGCGAGCACGTGCTCACGCTCCCCGAGGGCAACGAGATCACCGTCCGCCGCGCGGACGGGAGCGACCTGGCCGCCGCCCGCGCCATGCACAACCGCTGCTCCGAGCAGACGCTGCGGCTGCGCTACCACGGTCCCGTCCGCGACGCCGACCGCTACCTGGACCACCTGCTGAGTCCCAGGTTCGGCCGCACCCTGGCCGTCCAGACGACCTCCGGCCGCCTGGTCGCCCTGGGACACCTCCTCTGGGACGGTGACGAGACCGAGGTGGCCCTCCTCGTCGAGGACGACTGGCAGCGCCGGGGCATCGGTTCGGAGCTCCTCGGGCGCCTGGTGACGCTCGCCGTCGAAGCCGGCTGCGACAGCGTCTACGCCGTCACCCAGGCCTCCAACACCGGCATGGTCGCCGCCATGCGAGCCCTCGAACTCCCCCTCGACTACCAGATCGAGGAGGGCACACTCGTCATCACCGCCCGGCTGGACGCGACTCCGGTACGCTGCCTGCCGCCGTACGAGCAGGCGGGTCGCTGAGCGCCTGACAAAGGTCGGCCCACAGGTCCTCGACGTCCTCGAGGCCGACCGACATGCGCAGCAGCCGGTCCCCGACCCCCGAAGCCTGCCGGTCTCCCTCCTCCACAATGCGGTGGCTGATGGAGGCCGGATGCTGGATCAGGGTGTCCACACTGCCGAGACTCACCGCGGGAGTGATGAGCCGTACGGCGGAGATCACCCGGTGCGGATCCCCGTACACCTCGAAGGAGACCATCGCCCCGCCCACCGCCGGGTAGTGGACCCTGGCGATGCGCGGGTCGGCGGCCAGCCGACGGGACAGTTCGGCGGCGCTCGCGGAAGCGGCACGTACCCGTACCGGCAGGGTGGACAGACCCCGCAGCAGCAGATATCCGGCCATCGGATGCAGTACCCCGCCGGTGGCGAAGCGCACCTGTCGCAGCCGGGCCGCGAACTCCTCGTCGCAGGCGACGACGCCGCCCATCACATCGCCGTGCCCGCCCAGGTACTTGGTGGCGCTGTGCAGAACGATCCGTGCGCCGTGCTCGACGGGCCGCTGGAGGACCGGGGTGGCAAAGGTGTTGTCGACGAGCAGCGGAACCGACCCGCAGGAGTGCGCGAGCGCCTGGATGTCGACCTCGGCGAGCGTCGGGTTGGCCGGTGTCTCGACCACGACCAGACCGGTGTCCGGACGGATCGCCTCCGCGATGCCCGCCGGATCGGTCCAGGTGACTTCGGTGCCCAGCAGCCCGGCACCGAGAAGATGGTCACTGCAGCCGTACAGCGGGCGGACGGCGATCACATGGCGCAGTCCCATGCTCGCGCGGGCCAGCAGAACCGCGGTGAGCGCCGCCATTCCGCTGGCGAACGACACAGCGCTCTCGGTCCCTTCGAGCCGGGCCAGAGCCGTTTCGAACCGGGCCGTGGTCGGGTTGTCGAGCCGGGCGTAGACGGGCGGCCCGTCGAGCCGGGCGCCGGTGGTGGCAAAGGTGTCGATCCGTTCCGCCTCTCCCCTGGAGTCGTACGAGGGGTAGGTGGTAGACAGATCGATCGGCGGGGCGTGCAGGCCGAGTGCAGCGAGGTCGTCGCGTCCGGCGTGCACGGCTTCGGTGGCCAGCGCCCTGGACCGGGGTGTCGTCGAGGGCCGCATCGAGGCTTCGGTGTCCATGACACCACTCTGAACAGGTGCCGGGCCGTGGCGCCGAAACACCGTGCTACGTTCGGCGAATGGCCGATTCCGTCGTTCTGGACCCGGTGGACCTGCATATTCTGCGGCTGCTGCAGAACGATGCCCGGACCACGTACCGCGAGCTCGCCGCCGAGGTCGGGGTCGCACCGTCGACCTGTCTGGACCGGGTGGCCCGGCTGCGCCGCTCAGGCGTGATTCTCGGCCACCGGCTGCGTCTCGACCCGGCCAGGATCGGCCGTGGCCTGGAGGCGCTGCTGTCAGTGCAGGTCCGCCCGCACCGCAGAGAGCTCATCGGCCCGTTCGTCGAGCGGATCAGGGCGTTGCCGGAGTCCCGTGCGCTCTTCCATCTGACCGGCCCCGACGACTATCTGGTCCACGTGGCCGTTGCCGACACCGCGGATCTACAACGGCTGGTGCTCGACGAGTTCACCTCACGGCGCGAAGTCGCCCGGGTGGAGACGCGGCTGATATTCCAGCAGTGGGAGTGCGGGCCGCTGTTGCCGCCGGCCGCCACGGCGCCCGGAAGGACCGCAGCATCCGAATGACCGGTTCCGGCCACCGCGGTCGGTGATCCGCGTCCTCCACGTCGAACCGGAATGAACTGTGTCAATTCCCTGCGATCTATTGATAGTGACGCGGGCCCCCTGGCCGTACGAAGATGTCCGCATGTCAGACACTACGAACAGCGCGCTGCCCCGCCAGGTCGCCGACGCCTACGTCGACGCATTCATCGAACTCGACCCGATCTCAGGCACCTACCTCGGTGTGGTGGAAAGCTCCCGCCGTCTTCCCGACTTCTCCCCCGCCGGGCAGGAAGCCCTTGCCGAACTCGCCCGCGCCACCCTGGTGAAGCTCGACGCCGCCGAGCAGCTCCCGGGCGCGGACAGCGACGCAGAGCGCCGCTGTGGCCGTCTGCTGCGCGAGCGGCTGACCGCGGAGATCGCTGTCCATGAGGCCGATGAAGGCCTGCGGGCCGTCTCCAACCTGCACTCACCGGCGCACAGCGTCCGCGAGGTGCTGACGGTGACGCCGACCGAGACCGATGAGGACTGGGCGGCGATCGTGGAGCGGCTGCTCGCGGTTCCTGGAGCCCTGGAGGGGTACCGCGCCTCGCTCGCGCTCGGACTGGAACGGAAGCTGTACGGCGGTCCGCGCGCCACCGCCACCTTCATCGGCCAGCTGACCGAGTGGGTCGGGCAGGACGGAACAGGGTTCTACCAGGGCTTCGTCGCCGCGGGCCCGGACTCGCTGCGCGCGGATCTGGACGACGCCGCCCGGCAGGCCGCGGAGGCCACGGAGGCGCTGCGCGACTGGATGCGCGATGTGTACGCCCCCGCGGTCGAGGGTGCGCCCGACACCGTGGGCCGCGAGCGGTACGCCCGCTGGTCGCGTTACTTCAACGGTACCGATCTGGATCTCGACGAGGCGTACGCGTACGGCTGGTCCGAGTATCACCGGCTGCTCGACGAGATGAAGACCGAGGCCGCGAAGGTGCTGCCCGGGGCCGGCCCCTGGGAGGCGCTGGCCCATCTCGATGTGCACGGCAAGCACATCGAGGGTGTCGACGAGGTTCAGGCCTGGCTGCAGGGCCTGATGGACGAGGCGATCGAAGCCCTCGACGGCACACACTTCGAACTCGCCGAGCGGGTACGGAAGGTGGAGTCCCGGATCGCACCGCCCGGCGGCGCCGCGGCCCCGTACTACACGGGTCCGTCCGAGGACTTCTCGCGCCCCGGCCGCACCTGGCTGCCCACCATGGGCGAGACCCGCTTCCCGGTGTACGACCTGGTCTCCACCTGGTACCACGAGGGTGTCCCGGGCCACCACCTGCAGATCGCCCAGTGGGCCCATGTCGCCGACAGTCTCTCCCGCTACCAGGCGTCGATCGGCATGGTCAGCGCCAACTCGGAGGGCTGGGCGCTGTACGCGGAGCGGCTCATGGACGAACTCGGCTTCCTGCCCGACGCGGAGCGCCGCCTCGGCTACCTGGACGCGCAGATGATGCGTGCCTGCCGGGTGATCGTGGACATCGGCATGCATGCGGAGATGGAGATCCCCGCGGACTCCCCCTTCCACCCCGGTGAGCGGTGGACACCCGAGCTGGCGCAGGAGTTCTTCGGCAACCACAGCGGCCGGCCGGCGGATTTCGTGGAGAGCGAGCTGACCCGCTACCTGTCCGTGCCGGGGCAGGCCATCGGTTACAAGCTGGGCGAGCGTGCCTGGCTGCTGGGCCGGGAGAACGCGCGCAAGGCGCACGGCGACGCGTTCGATGCGAAGGCCTGGCACATGGCTGCCCTGTCGCAGGGGCCGCTGGGTCTGGACGATCTGGTCGACGAGCTGTCGAAGCTCTGACCCGGACGGTTATCGACAGGAAGGCGGTCGAGCCCCGTTCGGTACGGTGGGCCCGGCCGCTTCCCCAGCGCCTCCGGCGACGAGACAACCGGTGGCGCTCACGGCGTCGTCGGCCTTGGCGGCATTGGCGGAACCATCCGGCGCGGGGCCCGGGATCGTGAAGGACGTCGTCAGGTCCCACCAGCACGAGTGGCACGAGGGGTGCCCTGTACCGGAGTTGACGGACCGGGCGCACCTTGCCCCGGTCGCCGGACGGTTCTGCGAGCTGCCGTGAAGGTCGGTGACGGCCAGGTCGGCGGCCTGCCCGTGGGAGCCGGCGCCGCGCCTCTGTGCACCGCCCTCATCGGGGCCAGTCCCGGTCGCAGCGCCTGAAGCCGCGCTCGGCGTCGATGACCCGCCCGGTGGTCGGCCCTCCTGCGGTGACCACCGGGCCTGCCAGACCGGTTTCCGACGCTCCTCGCGGGCATGACGGCCCGCGACGCCGGCCGTTCAGCAGCCGCAGTCGTCGGAGTCGACCGGAGCGGTGAGCGCGTCCGCGGTACGCCGCTCGCGTCCCTCCCAGGTCTCGAACTCGAAACCCTCGCGCGCCCAGTACTCGAAACCGCCGAGCATCTCCTTGACCTGGTAGCCGAGTTCGGCGAGTGCCAGCGCGGCGCGGGTGGCGCCGTTGCAGCCGGGGCCCCAGCAGTATGTGACCACGGGGACGGCCGGGTCGAGGAGATCCCGGGCCTGCTCGGCGATGAGCGCGGTGGGCAGGTGAATCGCACCGGGGACGTGCCCCTGGTCCCAGGAGGCGGTGGACCGGGAGTCGAGGACGACGAATCCGGGGTCACCGTCGGCCGCGAGAGCGGCGGCGACATCGGAGACGTCGGCGTGGAAGGCGAGCGAGGCGCCGAAGTACGCGACGGCCGCGGCCGGTGTGGCCGGGGGAACGCGGAGGACCGGATTGGCTGCGGAGGCGGTGAGCTGTGAAGTCATGACCAAAAATCTACGACCAGCGATCCTTTACTGGAAGACGAGATCCCCGGCACAACTCTTGATCCGCCGGGAAATTCCCTGTTGTCTCTGAGACATGACCGACTATTCCCCGGACGCCACCGACTGGCGCATCCTCGATGTCCTGCAGCGTGAGGGACGGGCGACCTTCGCCGAACTGGCCCGCGCCGTCGCGATGTCCCCGAGCGCGGTGACGGAGCGGGTGCGCCGCCTCGAGGAGGCGGGAATCATCAGTGGTTACGCCGCCGTGGTGGACCCGGAGGCGCTCGGACTGCCGATTCTCGCCCTCGTACGGCTGCGCTATCCGAACGGCAACTACAAGCCGTTCCACGATCTTCTCGACGCGACGCCCGAGATCGTGGAAGCCCACCATGTCACCGGCGACGACTGCTTCGTACTGAAGGTCACCACTCGCTCGATGAGCCACCTGGAGGAGGTCGCGAGGAAGATCGGCACGCTCGGTTCCGTCACCACCAGCGTCGTCTACTCCTCGCCCCTTCCCCGGCGGCCGATCAGCCGCTGACCCCGTCGGCCGTGCGGTGGAACACCGCCGACCCGTGCCGCTCCTTGACCACTTCGAGCTGAGCGGGGATCCGGCGGCGCAGATCGCCGACGTGGCTGACGATGCCGACGCTGCGGTCCCGCTCGCGCAGCGAATCCAGTACATCGAGGACCTCGTCCAGGGTCTGGTCGTCGAGGCTGCCGAACCCCTCGTCGATGAAGAGTGTGTCCAGCCGGACCCCTCCCGCCTCGTCGGTGACGACGTCGGCGAGACCGAGCGCCAGGGCCAGGGAGGCGAAGAACGTCTCGCCGCCCGAGAGCGTCGCCGTGTCGCGCTCACGGCCGGTCCAGGCGTCGACGACATGCAGCCCCAGGCCGGACCGGCGGCCTCCGGTGCGGGCGTCGGAGTGGACGAGCGTGTAGCGGCCCGACGACATCCGCTGCAGCCGTGCGGTGGCGGCGGCGGCGACCTGTTCGAGCCGGGCGGCAAGTACGTACGACTCCAGCCGCATCTTCCGTTCGTTGTCCGCGGAGGTGCCTGCGGTGAGCCCGGCCAGCCGGGCCACCCGGTCGTACTCGTCGCGCAGCGGTCCCAGCGTGCGCACGTCCTCCGCCGCGCGGCGGGACAGCCGGCCGAGTTCGGCGCAGCGCTCCCGGGCGGCGGCGCGCGTGGCGGCGGCGTTCCGCAGCCGTCCCTCGGCCGCGTCGTACGCGGCCTGTGCGGCGTCGGGGTCGGCCTCCGGGTGCTCGGCGGCGGCGCGGGTCTCGGGCTCGGCGAGCCGTTCGGCGACGGCTGCGGCCTCGGCCTCCCAGGCATCGATCCGGTGCTGGATGTCGCGGTGCTCGGCGTCCGTGAGCAGGGTGGCAGCGGCAGCCTCAGGGGTGTCGAACCCGGCCCGGAACGCGGCGTCCGCGAGCCGGCCGTCGGCCTCCTTGCTGCGCCGCGCCGCCAGCTCCTCGGCGCGCACCGCCTCGGCGGCGTCGGCGAGCAGAGCCACCCGGCGTTCCAACAGGGCGGCGTGCGCGGCGACGCTGCCGGATTCGCCGCGAGCGGCCGTCAGCTCGGCTTCCAGTCCCGCCTGTTCCCGATCAAGCCCTTCCCGCCGCGAAATCCGGGCGGCGGAGCGGCGCTCGGCCTGCTGCCGCGCTTCGAGCCGCTCGCTCTGCTCCCGCTCGGCGACCGCGAGGGCCTCGCGCGCGGCGTGCATTCCGGCGGCGGTACGGTGCGCATGGGCATGCTCGGCCGCCAACTCGGCTACCAGCGCCTCAAGTTCGACAACGGCGGGTTCAGTAGCACGGGGCCCGTCATCGGCAGTCCCGGCAGCTCCACGGTCAGTGGCATCGTCGGCAGCGGTCCCCACCACGGGCAGCGCCGCGGCACGTGCCGCCGCGTGCTTCTCCCGTACGGCTCCGAGCTCCCGATCCGCCTCCGTACGCGCCTGCTCGGCCCGCCGGTACACGGCGAGAGCCGCCTCCTCGGCTGCCCGGTCGACATGTCCGTCCGCTGCGCGCGCGGGTTCCGGGTGGTCGCCCGACCCACAGACCTTGCAGGCCTCGCCGTCGACGAGTTCCGCCGCGAGCTCGGCGGCGATGTCGCGCAGCCGCTGTTCGCGCAGCCCAAGCCACCTCTCGTGTGCGCCCAGGGCGCGCTCGCGGGCCGCGGCCAGCCGGTCGGCCGCATCCGTCGCCTCGGCAGCGAGGGCGTCGCGGCGACGGGCCGCGTCCAGGCGGCGGCGGGCCGGCTCAAGCCGCCCCGCAAGGTGTTCGGCGCGGGTCGCGGACTCCTGTGCCGCCTCGATGCGTTCCTGCAGTTCGCGGCGGGTGGACTCCCAGCCCACCAGCCAGCCTTCCACCTCCTGGATCAGTTCGTCGTCGGCGCGGGCCTGGCGTTCCAGTTCGGCCCGCTCGGTGTCGATCTCCGCGCTGCGCCGCTCGGCACGACGCGCGGCGTCGAGACCGCCGAGCTCCTGCCGGAGCCTGCGTTCCAGGGTTGCCAACTGCTCGGCACCCGCGTCGACAAGGGTGTCGGGCAGCTGGGCGCGGGCGCGCTCACGGGCCTCTCCGGCAGTCCGGTAGGCACGTTCGGCCTCGTCGCACAGCTCCAGTGCGGGGGCGACGAGTTCTGCCTTGCGCGCCCGTTCGAGCCGCTCGCGCTGCCGGTCGCGCTCGGGGCGGCGGGCTTCGAGCTCGGCGGTGCGGCGACGCGTCTCCTCGTACCGCTGCTGGAGTCTGGCGAGTTCGCGTGCGGTGTCGAGTTCGCGGCGGGCGAGGGCCTGCCCACTCTCGGCGGCGGAGAGTACGGACTCGGCGATGTCGAGCCGTTCCCGGGCGTTACTGCGGGCCACCGCAGCCCACTCCAGTACGCCGTCCGCGAGTCCCGGATCGCCGGGCCGGGCGTCCGGCAGGGGCAGTTCACCGGCAGCCGGTCCAGCGGCCTGAGCGATCCGCTGGGCGATCCCGAGGATCTGCTCGTCCCCGGCCTTGACCTGCGACTCGGTGGCGCGGCGCAGTTCGGTAAGCCGTTCCTCGACGGCCGCGAAGCGGCGGGTGTCGAAGAGTCTGCCGAGCAGTTTGCCGCGGGCTTCGGCATCGGCGCGCAGGAAGCGTGCGAAGTCGCCCTGCGGCAGCAGCACCACCTGGCAGAACTGGTCCCGGCTCATCCCGACGAGCTGGGTGATCTCCTCGCCGATCTCCTGGTGCGAGCGGCTGAGCGCCCGCCAGCCATGCTCGGGGTCGCACTCGCGCAGCCAGCTCTGCGCCTTCTCGGTGGTGAAGCCCTCGCCCTTCTTCTTGGGGCGGGGCTGGGCCGGGCGCCGGGTGATCTCCAGGCGCCGTCCGCCGACGGTCAGTTCCAGCCGGACCTCGGTGGGGAGTCCGGCCGGGGCATGATCGCTGCGCAGTGAGGTGCCGGGGCTCTGGCGGGCTCCGGGCACCGCGCCGTACAGCCCGTAGCAGACGGCGTCGAGGACGGAGGTCTTCCCCGCCCCGGTGGGTCCGTGCAGCAGAAAGAGTCCGGCGGCGGAGAGCGCGTCGAAGTCGACTTCCTGGGTGGCGCCGAACGGGCCGAAGGCGGTGAGGGTGAGCCGGTGGAGTCTCAACGGTTCACCTCGCGCACGCCGTCGTCCACCCGTACGTGGTCGAAGGCGCCGCGCAGCACCGTCCGCTCCTGGTCGTCCGCCCCGTTCCCGCCCCGGACATGCGCCACGAAGTCCTCCGCGATCTGCTGGTCGTCGCGCCCCCTGAGGCGCTGTGCGTACGAGGCGAGCGGGTCCTCGGGGGCCCGCTCGGGTTCGAAGGCGAGGCTCAGGGTGTGCGGAAACCTGTCCAGGAGGCGGGCCATCGGCTCGTCCGGACGGACCGGGTCGGTGAGGGTCGCCTCCACCCATGCCTCCTCGTGCCGGGCCAGCGCGGGGTCTTCGAGCAGGGTGTCGAGGCGGCCGCGGAGGCGGGCGAGCGGGCGGGGCACCGGGCAGTCGATCCGCTCAGCGGTGATCGTTCCGGTGGCTCCGAGGTCGATCAGCCACATGGTCTTGCGGTGGGCGACCTCGGAGAAGGAGTACGCGAGGGGTGAGCCGGAGTAGCGCACCCGGTCGGTGACGGCCTGGGAACCGTGCAGATGGCCGAGCGCCGTGTAGTCGACGCCGTCAAAGACTCCGGCGGGTACGGCGGCCACACCGCCGATGGTGATGTCGCGCTCACTGTCGCTGGGTTCGCCGCCCGCGACGAAGGCGTGGGCGAGCACCACGGAGCGGGTGGATTCCGGCCGGGTGGCGAGGTCGGCGCGGACCCGGTCCATGGCGGCGGTCAGCACCGCCTCGTGTCCGGCCCGCTCCGCCTTGAACACGTCCTTGACGAGGGCCGGTTCGAGGTAGGGCAGCCCGTAGAACGCCACATCGCCGTGCTCGTCGTGCAGGACGACGGGGGTGGCGCACTCCGCCGGGTCGGTACGCAGATGGATACCGGCCCGTCCTATCAGTCCCGCACCGACGCCGAGCCTGCGGGCCGAGTCGTGGTTCCCGGAGATCATCACCGTGGGTACGTCTGCGGCGGCGAGCCGGTGCAGGGCCCGGTCGAAGAGCTCCACGGCGGAGAGCGGGGGCACGGCTCTGTCGTACACATCACCCGCGACGACGACAACATCGACCTCGCGCTCACGGACGGTCGCCACCAGATGATCGAGGTAGGCGGCCTGTGCCTCCAGCAGCGAGACGCGGTGGAACGACCGCCCCAGGTGCCAGTCCGATGTGTGCAGAATCCTCAAGACCTGGCTCCGACCCGCATGTCTCTCTTCCTTCGCACCCAGCGTCCGCGCCTGCCGTGCCCGGGAGCCGCACCGGACCGGCGCAGGAGCGCACGGTCGGCGCCGACCACGCTAACGCCGCTGCGCCCCTGATCCCTCACGAGCCTGCTTCCTCACAGCCCACAGTCTCCCATCGCCGTGCACCGCCTCCGACGCGTTCGGCGAAGAAGACCGATCCGCATTCCGATGCCGAGCCGTCCCACCCCGCCGAGCGCGTTCAGGTGTCCCCGTACGCCTCGCCGCCCAGCTCCAGCAGCGCCTCGCCCGCCGTCGTATCGGCCAGCCAGCGCCGGAAGCCCTCGACATCCGCGTCCGGCAGCCCGATCTCGATGATCACCGCTTCCTGGTACCGGACCTCCCGGACGGCCCGTCCGGTGGCGCGCAGATCGTTCTGGAGCCTGCCCGCCCGCTGGTGGTCGACGGTGACCGTGGCGAGCCGGAACCGCTGCCGGGTGATCGTGCCGAGCTCGTCGAGCGCCTCGCCGACCGCTCCTCCGTACGCCCGGATGAGCCCTCCCGCGCCGAGCTTCACCCCGCCGTAGTAGCGGGTGACGACGGCGGCGACGTACCGCATCTCCCGGCGCATCAGCATCTGCAGCATGGGCACGCCCGCGGTGCCGCCGGGCTCGCCGTCGTCACTGGCCTTCTGTACGGAGGCGTCGGCGCCGATCACGTAGGCGAAGCAGTTGTGGGTGGCGGTCGGGTGTTCCCTGCGGATGCGTGCGACGAAGTCCTGCGCCTCCTGCTCGGTGGCGGCGGGGGCGAGCGCGCAGATGAAGCGCGATCGGTTGATCTCGGTCTCGTGCACGCCCGCTCGGGCGACTGTCCGGTACTGCTCCTGCATCCGTCCACCCTATGCGCAGCAGTGGGAATGGCCCGCGGCCGCGGTCCGTTGTCCGGATCATGTACGCAGACACTGCAGAGGCCGAAACAGAGACGATCCGCAGGATTCTCCAGGACACGGGCGACACCTGGGCCGTGGTCGGACTGTCCGGCAACGAGTCGCGCGCGGCCTACCGCGTCGCCGCGGTCCTCCAGCAATTCGGCAAGCGCGTGGTCCCGGTCCACCCCAAGGCGGAACGGGTGCACGGCGAAGAGGGATACGCGTCGCTGGCCGACATCCCGTTCCCGGTCGATGTCGTGGACGTCTTCGTCAACGGCGGACTGGCGGGCGCCGTCGCGGACGAGGCCGTCAGGATCGGCGCGAAGGCGGTCTGGTTCCAGCTCGGCGTGATCGACGACGCTGCGTACGAACGCACCCGGGCGGCCGGACTCGACATGGTGATGGACCACTGCCCGGCGATTGAAATACCCCTTCTTGACCGATAAGCGGTATATCGCCCCTCGGCCGAATGTGCGGGGTATCACACCTAACACTCCGCTGGGAGAATGCCCCCTTGTGACTGTCATCAGTGCGCCGAGTGCCGTGAACGTCGCCCACCGCCGAAGCCGGCTGGCCGGTCAGCTGTCCCGACTCGGCGTGGAGCGGAGCGGCGCCCTCCTGGTGCATGCGTCGATACGGGCGGTGGGAGCGGTCAGCGGCGGGGCCGGTGCCGTGATCGGTGCGCTGCGGGACGCGCTCGGCGAGGACGGCACCCTGATCGTCCCGTCGTTCACACCGGAGAACTCCGACACCTCCCCCCAATACCGCAACCGGGTCCGCGGCCTCACCGACCACGCCCGGGAGGCGGTCCGCGCGAGCATGCCGCCGTTCGACCCCGCCACCACGGCCGCACCGTCGATGGGCCGTCTCGCGGAGACCGTACGGCTCACCCCGGGGGCGGCACGCAGCAGCCACCCCCAGACCTCGTTCGCCGCCCTCGGCCCCCTCGCCGGCAAGCTGGTCGCGCACCATCGCCCCGACTGTCACCTCGGGGAGGACTCACCGCTGGCCTGCCTCTACGACGTACGGGCTCAAGTGCTGCTGCTGGGCACCGGTTTCGACTCCTGCACCGCGTTCCACCTCGGCGAGTACCGCGTCCCCACCCCGCCCCGCCGCACCTACCGCTGCGTGGTGACCACCCGGGGCAGGCGCCACTGGTGGGAGTACGAGGACGTGGCACTGGACGACAGCGACTTCGCCGCGCTCGGGGCGGAGTTCACCCGCACTGACAACGGCGCGGCGGTACGCACCGGCCCGGTGGGCTCGGCAACCGCCCGCCTCTTCGACTTCACCGACGCGGTCGACTTCGCCACCCGCCGACTTCCGTCGCTGCGGGGGGCGCGGGCGTAACTTGCACCCGATGACCAGCTCGCCCGGGCGTGCCATCTCCTGAACGGCGCACAGGACATAGCCGTCATCGACGAGATCACCTACCAGGTCCAGTTCACCGCTTCCGCCCAAGCCGACGGAGCCGAGGACTCCGCAGAATGGGGAAGCAGTCGGGAAGCCACCGTCGGCATCGAGTTACGCGGGCTTCGGCATCGCGAGGACTTCGCGTCGGATTTCATCGATCGGGGTCGGCCCATACCTGCACAAGGACTAATGTTTCCCGGCTGGTTCACGGCGAAGGCAATGTGCGAGGTCGAGAACGTTTTCGTCAAGGTGCGCGTCATGGACCGCGTCGGAGATATGCACGAACGGTGCATCAACCTACCGAAGGGGGCAAATCGCTCACCCCGCCACCCCGACGCTCCGCCATTTTGACGACCCACGCCTCACACCTCCATACCGAGCCCCTCGACAAGCACCGCGTTCGGCAGCAACGCCAGGGCCTTGCCCGGGACGATCAGCTTGCCCCGGCGACTCCCGCTGCCGATCAGTACCCATTCCTGGTCGACCACCGCGGGATCGAGCAGCAGGGGCCATTCGTCCGGGAGCCCGATCGGGGTGATGCCCCCGTACTCCATGCCGGTCTCGCCGACTGCCGTGTCCATGGGCGCGAAGGAGGCCTTGCGGGCGCCGAGGTGCTTGCGGACCGCCCCGTTCACGTCGACGCGGGTGCGCGAGAGGACGACGCAGGCAGCCAGGGTGACGTCGCTCCCACGCTTGCCCGCCACCACGACACAGTTGGCCGAGCTGTCGAGCAGGTCGGCACCGTGGTGTTCGACGAAGGCCGCCGTGTCCGCGATCGCCGGGTCCGTGTCGACGTGGAGGATCCGGTCGGCGGGGACGTCTCCCCATCCCTCGCTCACGGCCTTGGCGACCGGCGGGGTGAGGAGGCCGAGGCGGTCGACGGCTGGGCCGGCGTTCTCGAAGGAGCCGATGGGTGCGCGCATGGATGCAACTTAACAAGGCCTGTGCGGGGCCCGGTTGGCCGTCTCAGCCGGTGAACTCAGCGCACCGGGGGGATGGAGACCGCCATGGTGAGCTCGGTGGGCTCGGCGCCGTCGTTGCGGTAGGTGTGCGGGTGGTGCGCCTCGAAGGTGGCGGAGGTGCCTGCGGGTACGGAGTGCGCCTCACCGTCGACGACCAGGGTGAGTACGCCCGTGGTGACGTGCAGGAGTTCGACGGTGCCTTCGGGATGCGGGTCGGAGGCGCTGCCCTCGCCGGGCATCAGGCGCCAGGACCAGAGTTCGAGGGGACCCCTGGCCTCCGTACCGACGAGGAGGGTCGTGGAGCTGCCCGCCTCGGTGGACCACATACGCACCGCCTGACTCTCGGGCACCAGCCGCACATGGGAACCCTGTTCGTAGTCGAGCAGGGTGGTGATGCTGACACCCAGCGCGTCGGCGAGCTTGACGGTGGTGCCGACACTCGGGTTGGTGCGCGCCTGCTCGATCTGGATGATCATGCCTCGGCTGACACCCGCACGGGCGGCGAGGGCATCCAGGGTGAAGCCGCGTTCGCCGCGCCAGCGCTTGAGGTTGCGCGCGAGCGACTGCGTGAGCTGGTCGAGGTCAGACACATTCCGTCCAATATTCTGGATGACAGAGTCGAAAATACTGCACTACGGTGTGGTGCACCCACTCGTTCATCGCACTGTACTGCGAGGCATCCATGACAGCACTGTTCGCCCTGGCCACCAGCCTGCTGTGGGGGCTGGCCGACTTCGGCGGCGGGCTGCTCACGCGACGTGTGCCCGCGCTCACGGTGGTCGTCGTCTCGCAGACCGTGGCAGCCCTCGTGCTGGGCGTCGTCGTGGTCGCGACCGGGGGCTGGAGCGAGGCAGGACCACAACTCTGGTTCGCCGTCGCGGCGGGCGCGGTCGGGCCGGTCGCGATGCTGAGCTTCTACAAGGCGCTGGCGCTCGGTCCGATGGGGGTCGTCTCCCCGCTCGGATCGCTGGGCGTCGCCGTGCCGGTGAGTGTCGGGCTGATCGTCGGCGAGCGTCCCGGTCTGCTGCAGTTCGCCGGCGCTGCCGTGGCGGTCGTGGGCATCGTGCTGGCGGGCGGGCCGGAGCTGCGCGGGGCACCGGTCCGGCGTCGGGCGGTGATGCTGACCCTGGTGGCGGCCTTCGGCTTCGGGGCGGTGATGTCGCTGATCGCGGAGGCTTCCACAACGGTCTCCGGGCTTTTCCTGGCACTCTTCGTGCAGCGCCTCACCAATATCGCGGTCGGCGGTACGGCCCTGTACGTATCAGTGCGCCGCGGAGGGCGTGCGCTGCCCGAGGAGGGAGGGGCGGCCGTGATCCGGGCCTCGCTGCCCGCCCTGGCGTTCGTCGGCCTCGCCGATGTCGCAGCCAACGGCACGTACTCGATCGCCGCGCAGCACGGCCCGGTCACCGTGGCCGCGGTACTCGCCTCGCTCTATCCCGTGGTCACGGCCCTGGCCGCACGCGGGGTGCTGGGTGAGCGGCTGCGCACCGTGCAGGCGGCAGGGGCCGGTCTGGCTCTGGTGGGAACGGTTCTGCTCGCCACCGGGTAGGCGGCGGACTCGTGCCAGGGGTGTCCAGCAGGTCTGGCCGGACCCCGCTCCCTGATCCGAACGAAAGACCCTAGTTGTCTTCCAGTTCCGCGACGGCCAGCAGCTGCTCGGGCGTCACGCCCTCCGGGATCGGCACCGGGGCGGGCGTGCGCAGGGGCGGCTGCCAGCCCTTCTCCGGGTCCCAGCTGCGTACGACACGTGCGGGCGCACCGGCCACGACCGCGTGGTCGGGCACCTCGCCACGGACCACCGCGCCCGCCGCGACCACCACGTTGCGCCCGAGCCTGGCTCCCGGCAGGACCACCGCACCCGTGCCTATCCAGCAGCCGGGTCCGATGGTGACCCGCTCCATGCGCGGCCACTGCCGGCCGACCGGCTCGTGCGGATCGTCGTAGCTGTGGTTCGTCGACGTGATGTAGACGTACGGTCCGCAGTACGTGTTCGACCCGATGGCCACCGTGGTGTCGGCGACGACGTGGCTGCCGCGGCCGAGCACCACGCCGTCCCCCAGGGTCAGGATGGGTTCCGAGCCGAGGTCCAGGTCCGGCATGAGTCCGGCGGTCAGGGTGACCTGTTCGCCGATGATGCAGTGGTCGCCGAGCTCGATCCACGGTTCCCCGAAGACCGTGCCCTGGGGGAACGCCAGCCGGGTCCCCTCGCCGATACGGCCGAACCGCAGCCCGCCCGGGTGTTCCGCGGTGATCGCGCCGGCCTCCTGTACCGCACGCCAGCCGCGGTGGACGGCTCGGGACAGGAGGCGCCGTCGCCAGGCGGTGAGGGAGGAGAACGTGTTGCTGTTCTTGGGCACTCGCTCACCGTAGTCGGCGCACCCGGGCCGGTCACCGTGGCCCCTTGTGATGTTCACCCCACTCACCGGCGGCCGTCCGGCTGTCACATACGGTTCCCCTGGCGCGAACGGGCAACCACGGTCGCAGACACGGAGGAACGGGCGATGGCAGAGCAGGCGTTGATCACGGGCATGGGCGGCCACGAGCCGGACATCGACGCGGACGCGTTCACCGCGCCGACGTCGGTCGTGATCGGCGAGGTGACCCTGGCAGCGGGCTCCAGCGTCTGGTACCAGGCTGTCCTGCGGGCCGACTGCGCTCCCATCGCCATCGGTGCCGGCAGCAACATCCAGGACAACTGCAGCGTCCATACCGACCCCGGGTTCCCCGTCACGGTCGGCGAGCGCGTCTCGGTCGGACACAACGCCGTACTGCACGGCTGCACCGTCGAGGACGATGTTCTCGTGGGCATGGGGGCCACGGTCCTCAACGGTGCGCACATCGGCGCCGGTTCGCTGATCGCGGCCCAGGCACTGGTACCGCAGGGGATGCGGGTGCCGCCGGGCTCGCTCGTCGCGGGCGTGCCCGCCAAGGTCAAGCGCGAGCTGACCGAGGAGGAGCTCGAGGGCATCACGTTCAATGCCGTCGGGTATGTGGAGCTGGCCAAGGCGCACCGTCAGGCGCACGAGGGCTGAGTGACGGACGAGCGGTCGGCCCGGTGAGCCGGGCCGCCCGGGCTCAGTCCGCTGCCGGTACGGTCTCCGCCTCGGCCACGGTACGTTCGGCGGACTGGGCCGCCGCCTTCTTGGCCCGGTTCCGGAGGACCAGCATCGAGGTCAGCCCGATCAGTACGGCGACCACCAGGCCGAGCCAGGAGAAGCGCTTGAGCCAGGCCTCGGCGACGACTCCGACCGAGTAGACGACCGCCGTGGTCCCGCCCGCCCAGACGATGCCGCCGAGCACATTGGCGATCAGGAACTTCCAGTACGGCATGCGCAGGACGCCGGCCAGCGGTCCGGCGAAGATACGCAGCAGCGCGACGAAGCGGCCGAAGAACACCGCCCACATGCCCCACTTCTGGAACGACCGCTCCGCCATGGCGATCTGGTCCTCGCCGAAGTGCTTGGGGAACTTCCCGCCGAGCCGGGCGAGGAGCGGCCGGCCGCCCTTGTGGCCGATGGCGTATCCGATCGAGTCCCCGATGACCGCCCCGGCGGTCGCACAGGCACCGAGGATCACGGGGTTGATGCCGCTGTGTCCGGCGGCCAGCAGCGCCGCGCTGACGAGGACGATCTCGCCCGGCAGCGGAATGCCCAGGCTCTCCAGACCGATGACGACGCCCACCAGGACGTACACGCTGACTGCGGGGACTGTCTCCAGCCACTCCTGGATGTGCAACGCCGGTTCCTCCCGTGCTGATGTGCCGTCGCCCGTCGGGCAACTCCTCGGCGCACGGCGGGCAGCCTACCTGTCGTGCCACCTGCCCGGACAGTGCGATGGGCCGCCCCGCACCCCCGATGGGGCGGGACGGCCCAGCTGGGGAGGCAGGCCGCTCAGGCGTTCGGGCGGAGCGTCCACACGACGGTCATCTCGCCGGTGACCGCGCCGTCCGCACGCCGGATCTCGATGGCGACAGGAAATTCGGGCCGCTTGCCCGCGTCGAGTTCGGCGACGACGTCCGCCACCGGCCGGCCGAGGATCGCGGTGGCGGTGACGACGCCCATCGCGAGCTTCTTGTAGCCGATCTCCGCCTTCACGGCGAGCGGTACGGCGCGGGACATCTGGTCCCCGAAGGCGGCGATGACGATCGCGCCGCTGGCCGACTCCGCGAGCGTGAACATCGCTCCGGCGTGCGGTCCGCCGACGTGGTTGTGGTAGTCGGCCTGGTCCGGCAACCGGACGACCGCGCGCTCCGAAGTCGTCTCGAGGAACTCGAGGTTGAGGGTCCTGGCCATCGGAACCGTCGCGAGGAGCATGTCGGCGACTGTCATCTGTTCAGTGCTCATGAACCGAAGGTTACTCACGAGTAGGACTGTTTGGCCATCCCCGGATCACGCCCACACATTCCCCCTCGGCATCCGTGTGGCCACCGCCTTGACCGTTCCTTCACGGGGGCGGGCGTGATCGACCGGCCACCGTCCCTCTATGGTTACTCGCCATGTGGCCAGGACAGCAGCCGCCCGGGGGCGAGCAAAACCCGCAGAACCAGAATCAGAACCCTTACCAGCAGCCGGGATACCAGCAGCCGAATCCCTATCAGCAGCCCGGATATCAGCAGCATGGCCAGCCGGGGCAGCAGCCGGGATACCAGCAGCCGAACCCGTACCAGCAGCCCACCGTGCCGCAGTACGCGGTCTCGGGCCCGCCCGGTGCACCTCAGCCCGGGGGCGACAACAAGAAGAAGACGACCGTCGTCGCGATCGTCGCAGCCACCGCAGTGGTCGTGGCCGCCGCGGTCACCGGCGTCGTGGTGATGAACAAGGGCGGCAGCGACGTCGCCGACGACGGGCCGTCGTCGTCCCCCGCGAAGCCGTCCGAGGGCCCGTCCTCCGCGGTGCCGAACCCTCGGGGCACCGACGGGGACGCCAAGCCTCTCATCGCCGGCTGGAAGGTCGTCACCAACCCCAAGTGGGGCACCCAGTTCGACGTACCCGGTGACTGGGAGGTCGGGGCGCCCGGTACGTCCTCGTACTTCGAGGACGACAAGAAGGGCGACGGCTCGCCGCTCATCGGCTTCTCGGCGCCGGCGTACTTCCAGAGAAAGTGGTGCGTCGACGACGCCGACAAGGACGGCACCAAGGAGGAGTACAGCCTGGCCAGTGCGGGCACCCGCGGCGCCGAGGGCGCCACGGACGCCGACGCCAACGCCCACAGCGAGGCCGGGACCTGGGCATGGGCCGCCTACGCGCAGCACATGCCGCAGAAGACGATCAAGATCAGCAAGGCGAAGAAGTACACCACCCAGTCGGGTCTGACCGGCAGCCTCGTGACGGCCACCGCCCCCAATGTCACGAAGAAGAAGAAGTGCGACTCCGACGGCAAGACCATCGCCTTCACCTTCAAGAACAAGAACGGTGACTTCTCCTCCTGGGTCCTCTACGGTGCCGACTCCGTCAAGGACGAGCTCCCGGACGCCACGATCATGAAGATCCTCAGCACGGTGCGACTGACCGAGGTCACCGCCTCCTGACCTGCTCCCCTGCTCCGGCAAAGCACTTGGCAGGGCGGGGGCCCGGCAGCGATAGTTCCCCGGTGACTCCTGCCGGCATCCCCCGTCCCCGCATCCGCCGCCCCGCCTGGGCCGGCCGCAACTACAGTCTGCTGACCGCCGCCGCGATCATCACCGGCCTGGGTACCCACGGCGCGTTGATCGCCGCGGCGTTCGCCGTCCTGCAGTCCGGTGGCGACGGCGGCGACGTCGGCCTGGTGGCAGCCGCCCGTACCGCGCCGCTGGTGCTGTTCCTGCTCATCGGCGGCGCCATCGCGGACCGGGTGCCACGCCACCGGGTGATGGTGGCGGCGAACGCGCTCAACTGTGTCTCGCAGGCCGCGTTCGCCTGGCTGGTCCTGGCCGGCGACCCGAAGCTGTGGCAGATGATGCTGCTCACCGCGTTGTGCGGTACCGGGCAGGCGTTCTTCAACCCGGCGGCCGAGGGCATGCTGATGTCCAGTGTCAGTGGCGAACAGGTCGGCCGCGCCTTCGCACTCTTCCGGATGTCGATGCACGGGGCCGCCATCGGTGGTGCCGCGCTCGGCGGTGCCATGATCGCGGCGATGAATCCGGGCTGGGTGCTGGCCGTCGACGCGGCGGCCTTCGCGGTGGCCGGTGCGCTGCGCGCCTTCCTGGACGTCGCCCACATCCCGGCGCGGGAGCCGGGCGGCGGACTCCTGTCCGATCTGCGCGAGGGCTGGCAGGAGTTCATCGGCCGCCCCTGGCTGTGGTCGATCGTGGCGCAGTTCTCGGTGGTGGTCGCCGTGGTCGGTGCCGCCGAGTCGGTGTACGGGCCACTGGTCGCCCGGGACGAACTCGGCGGCGCCCGCCCCTGGGGATTCGCGCTCGCCACCTTCGGGGTCGGCACGCTGTGCGGGGCGCTGCTGATGATGCGCTGGAAACCCCGGCGGCTCCTGCTCGCCGGGACGCTCTGCGTCTTCCCGCTGGCCCTGCCGTCGGCGGCGCTGGCCGTACCGCTGCCGGTGGCCGGACTCAGTGCGGTGATGTTCGTCAGCGGCGTGACCATCGAGGTGTTCGGCGTCTCCTGGATGACGGCCCTGCATCAGGAGATCCCGGAGGAGAAGTTGTCGCGGGTATCGGCGTACGACTGGTTCGGATCGGTGGCGATGCTGCCGCTGGCCACCGCGGTAGCCGGTCCCGTGGAGAACCTGGTCGGGCGCGGTCAGGCGTTGTGGGGCTGCGCGGCGCTGGTCGTGCTCTGCACGGGGGCCGTGCTGTTCGTACCCGACGTACGCAACCTGACCCGCCGGACGGTAACCATCGAGGTTGCGTCAGGGAAGACGCTGTCAGCCGATACCGAAGGAACCGTCGGGCGGCTCGGGTGAGGCGACCGCGTCGGCGTCCCCGACCGGCCGTGCCGCGCCGATGAGCCGGGCCAGACCGGCGCCGTGCTCGACCCGGGCGGGGAAGACGTCTGCGGCGCAGCGGCGGGCCAGGTCCGCGGTGTCGAGGGGGCTGCGGGAGGCGACCAGGACGTGGTTCCCGAAGCGCCGACCGCGCAGCACCGCCGGTTCGGCGATCAGCGCGAGCTCTTCGAAGACGGCGGCGAAGTTGGCCAGTTGCGAGCGGAGGAATGCGAAGGGCGCGCCGTCGGCCAGGTTGGCGGCATAGACACCGTCGTCCCGAAGAGCCCGCCCGGCCGCCTGCGCGTACTCGACGGAGGTGAGGTGCGCGGGCACGCGCGATCCGCCGAACACGTCCGCGATCAGGACGTCGACGGTGCCGGGTGGCGTCTGTTCCAGCAGTCCGCGGGCGTCGGTGCCGTGCACGGTGATGCCGCTGTCGTCGGGGAGTGGCAGATGCTCGGAGACCAGGGCGAGCAGACCCAGGTCGGCCTCGGCGACGACCTGCCGGGAACCCGGCCGGGTCGCGGTGACATAGCGGGGCAGGGTGAGGGCGCCGCCGCCGAGGTGGAGTACGTCGAGAGGCACGTCCGGTTCCGCGGCACAGTCCAGGACATGGGCGAGCCGTCGGGCGTACTCGAACTCCAGGTGGACCGGATCGTCGAGGTCGACGTACGACTGGGGTGCGCCGTCGACCGTGAGCAGCCAGGCCCGGTCCCGATCCACGTCGGGAAGGAGTCTGGCGGTGCCCTGGTCCACGTCTCGGATCACGGGTATCGGCTCGTTCACTCCCCCATTGTGGGGTGCCGGTTCAGCTGCCGACGACCGCGGCGACCGCTTCGGTGTGCGCCGCGGACTGCGCGAGTCCGGCGCGCGCGGCGGCCGCCCGGCGGCTCGGGTCGAGCAAGTTGCGGCCGAATGCCTTCTTGGCGGCCGCGTCCGGGGTGATGACCACGACCCGGGCACCCTTCGCTTCGAGGTCGGTGGCCTGGGACCGGGGGGAGATGATCACCTTGTTGCCACTGGCCGTCGGTGCGATGACGACGACGCGCTCATACCCTGCGGCCAGATGAACGTTGGCCGGGGAGTACACCCCGCCGTCGATCCAGTCCTGCCCGTCGATGGTGGCGACCGGCCAGACGGCGGGGACGGCGCAGCTGGCGGTGACGGCGTCGGCGAGCGGGACACCGCTGTCCTTGTCGAAGATGTGGAGTTCACCCGTGTCCGCGCGGACGGCGGTGATCCGCAGCTGCCGCTCGGGCCAGTCGGGCGACAGGAGCCGGCTCGCGATCAGCTCCTGCCGTTCGGCCGCGGTGATGGCGGTCCGGGTCTCCCGCGCCATCCGGGCCAGCTTCTGCCCGTACGCCTCCGGGGTGCGCGAGGTCAGCACCGCCCGGGCGTAGCGCATGAGGGCGGCGGTGCCGAGCTTCCCGCCGGTCTCGCCCTGCGGATCGGCCAGCTGACGTGCGTACAGTTCCGGGAGGCCGAGCAGGCCGGAGGCGAGCTGAGCGCCGACGAGGGCCCCGGCGGAGCTTCCGATGACGAGATCCGCGGTGGACAGGTCCACGCCCGCCTCGGCGAGCCCGTGGAGGATGCCGGTCTCCCATGCGCCGCCGGTGGAACCGCCTGCTCCGAGCACCAGTGCAATATCTGCCATGCCGTCAGTCTCGCCCATGGCACCAAGCCCGCCTCCCTTGGGGTCGGTTGGCGGGCCCGGTGCCCGGATCAGAGCAGGCCAGTGACGGTGCCCGCGCCGACCGTGCGGCCGCCCTCGCGGATCGCGAAGCCGAGCCCGGACTCCAGCGGGGTGTCGCGGCCCAGTTCGACGGTCATGGTGACCGTGTCGCCGGGGCGCGCCACCGCCGCTTCGCCGAGGTCGATGTCCCCGACGACGTCCGCGGTACGGATGTAGAACTGCGGCCGGTAGCCGGTGGTGACCGGCGTGGTCCGGCCGCCTTCCCGCGCCGACAGGACGTACACCTGCGCGGTGAAACGACGGCTCGGCGTCACGCTGCCGGGCGCCGCCACCACGTGGCCGCGGCGGACCCGGTCGCGCTCCACCCCGCGTACGAGCAGCGCCACGTTGTCACCGGCCTGCGCGGACTCCATCGGCTTGCCGAAGGTCTCCAGGCCGGTCACGACCGTCTCGATGTCCGCGCCGAGCACGGAGACCCGGTCGCCGACGCGTACGGTGCCGCGCTCGACCGCTCCGGTGACGACCGTGCCCCGGCCGGTGATGGTCAGGACGTTCTCCACCGGCAGCAGGAACGGCGCGTCGGTGTAGCGCACCGGCATCGGTACGTACGTGTCGACGGCGTCCAGCAATGCCTCGACGGACGCGGTCCAGCGCGGGTCGCCGGCCAGCGCCTTCAGTCCCGAGACGCGGACGACGGGGACGGTGTCGCCGCCGTAGCCGTGCGCGGAGAGCAGCTCGCGGACCTCCAGCTCGACCAGGTCGGTCAACTCCGGGTCGCCCGCGTCGGCCTTGTTGAGGGCGACGACGATGTGGTCGACGCCGACCTGGCGGGCGAGCAGGACGTGCTCGGCGGTCTGCGGCATGATCCCGTCGAGCGCGGACACGACAAGAATCGCCCCGTCGAGCTGCGCGGCGCCGGTGACCATGTTCTTGACATAGTCGGCGTGTCCGGGCATGTCGACGTGCGCGTAGTGCCGGGTGTCGGTCTCGTACTCGACGTGCGCGATGTTGATGGTGATGCCGCGCTGTGCCTCCTCCGGCGCCCGGTCGATGCGGTCGAACGGGACGAACGTGCCGGTGCCACGGTCACTGAGGACCTTGGTGATGGCGGCTGTCAGGGTGGTCTTGCCGTGGTCGACGTGGCCCATGGTGCCGATGTTGAGGTGCGGCTTGGTGCGCACGTATGCCGTCTTGGGCATGGCTCATTCCTTGGAAACTCGAAGCTGAGAGAGAAGACCCCAGGGCCCCGCCGACCCTCCCCTTACGGGGTCCGCCGGACTGTCGGGGGAGGGTCAGCTTCGGGCGCCGCCGATGGGCGCTGCGGCAGCGGTGAACACTGCTGCGTCGACTGCGGCTGCTGCCGCGGTGTTTGCGGCGGCAGCGAGGAAGAAAGGGATGACGGCAGCCTTCGGCGCGTCCGCGACTGCGGACTGCGCTGCGAGGAAGGCGTACCGGAACATGGGTCCGATCATGGCCGACGGCCGCGACCCCGTCGAATGGTTTTCCAGCCGGGCGCCCGTTTTGTGAGCTCCTCTCACGACGACCGCGCCTCAGAGGTGCTTCATGGCCTCGCGTACGGACAGTGGCGAGAGCCGGTCCCGGGCGCCGTCGACGAAGCCCCTGACAGCCCGCGGATCGGTCTTGGCGTACTCGCGCAGGCACCAGCCGATCGCCTTGCGGATGAAGAAGTCGGGATGATCCGCCTGGCGCAGGCAGTAGCCGAAGAGCCGTTCGGTGTCGGTGGCGTCCCGGTAGCGCAGTTGGTACAGCAGGGCGGTGCGGGCGATCCACAGGTTGTCGTCCTCGATCCACTTGTCCATCACCGCCTTCAGCTCCGGGTCGGCGGCGACGAGGGGTCCTGCGACATGGGCGGAGAGCACATCGACGGTGTCCCACCAGGGGACGGTGGAGACGAGGTGCCGTACGACGGGCAGGAACCGGGAGGAGCAACGGGGCACGTGGCGGCGCAGATAGTCGGCGGCGAAGTACTGGTACTCCCGCTCGGGCAGCTGCCAGCAGCGCAGGGCGACGGCCGCGCAGTCCACCTCGTCGGGACGCCCGGTGCCGTCCAGGACCGTGCGTGACAGGGCCCGGCGCTGCGGGGTGGGGATGCCGAGGAACGGGGCGACGTGCTTCATGTACGCGGCGGCGGAGGCGGCCCGCCCACGATCGGCGGCCGTGGGGTAAAGGAGCGTCAGACGCGCCAGCACGGTGTCGGCGAGCTCGCTCGGCGGCACGCCGGGAGCGGCTTCGGCTGCTGGGCTCATACGGTGCACATTACGGCGATCACCAGCACATGTCGGTTAGTCTCCCCGAATGCTCGACCCCGTCCCCGCCGCCCGGCCCGCCACCGGCCTCGCCGTGCGCTGCACGAGGGCGCTGCTCTCGCCCTGGTCCCGGTTCTCGCTGCTCGTGGCCATGCTGCTGGCCGCCGCGGCGACCACGCTGCTCCTCGATCCGCAGCGCCTCCTGGCCCATGGCTGGCCGTCGCAGCTGAAGGGTGGCAGCGCAGCGGTCCTGCTGTTCGGCCTCGCGTACGGCCTGTCCACTGTGGCATTCGTGCCGCGGCCGCTGCTCAATCTCGCCGCGGGTGCGCTGTTCGGGTCGCCGGCCGGTCTGGCGGCCGCCCTGGCGGGCACGGTGCTCGGCGCGGGCATCTCGTTCGGGCTGGGCAGGGTGCTGGGGCAAGACGCGCTCCGTACGCTGGTGCGCGGGCGCTGGCTGACGGCTGCGGACGGGCAGCTGAGCCGGCACGGCTTCCGTTCGATGCTGGCGCTGCGGCTCTTCCCGGGGGTTCCGTTCGCCGCCGCCAACTACTGCGCCGCGGTCTCACGGATGGGGTATTCGCCGTTCCTGGTGGCCACCGGGCTCGGCTCGATCCCGAACACCGCCGCCTACGTCGTCGCGGGCAGTGAGGCCTCGTCCCCGACATCGCCCGCGTTCCTGGCGGCGATGGGCTTCATCGTGCTGACGGGCGTCGGTGCGGCCGTCGTCGCCTGGCGCAAGCGGCACCGCCTCGCCGCGGACTGAGCCTGTGAGCCGGACTGCGGCCCGGTGCCCCCCTGACATCACCGGGGGTTCGCGGTGGGTGCGGGGGCAGTCGTACCCCTGTTCACCGAAGGGCGATACGCTGCCCGCGCACCACAGACGATCACGGGCCCGACGTGGCCCGTCCCTCATATGACCGCAATCCGCACGCTGTCGACGGCCCTGGAGGCCGTCGACCGATGCACGATCACTTCCGGGATGGCCAAAGCCCCATGAGCTGGTTCGAATCGTTCGTCCTGGGCCTCGTTCAGGGACTGACCGAGTTCCTGCCGATCTCCTCCAGCGCGCATCTGCGGCTCACCGCAGCGTTCGCCGGCTGGCAAGACCCGGGGGCGGCGTTCACGGCCATCACCCAGATCGGCACGGAGGCCGCAGTCCTCATCTACTTCCGGAAGGACATCGTCCGGATCGTCTCGGCCTGGTTCCGCTCGCTGACCAACCGGTCGATGCGCGGCGACCACGACGCGCAGATGGGCTGGCTCGTCATCGTCGGCTCCATCCCGATCGGCGTCCTCGGCGTGACCCTCAAGGACCAGGTCGAGGGCCCGTTCCGCGACCTGCGACTCATCGCCACCACCCTGATCGTGATGGGCATCGTCCTCGGCATCGCCGACCGCCTCGCCGCCCGCGACGAGATAGGTGGCAAGCACCGGGCGATCAGGGAGCGCAAGTCCCTCAAGGAACTCGGCGTCAAGGACGGCCTGATCTTCGGCTTCTGCCAGGCGATGGCCCTGATCCCCGGCGTCTCCCGCTCGGGCGCCACGATCAGCGGCGGTCTGCTGATGGGCTACACCCGCGAGGCCGCCGCCCGCTACTCGTTCCTGCTCGCGATCCCGGCGGTGCTCGCCTCGGGTGTCTTCGAGCTGAAGGACGCGGGCGGGGGGCATGTGTCGTGGGGGCCGACGATCTTCGCGACGTTCATCGCCTTCGGCGTCGGATACGCGGTCATCGCCTGGTTCATGAAGTTCATCACCACGAAGTCGTTCATGCCGTTCGTGATCTACCGGATCATCCTGGGCATCCTGCTGTTCGTCCTGGTCGGCGCAGGCGTCCTCAGCCCGCACGCGGGCGAGTCCGCCGGCTGACCAGACAGGTGAACCTAGCGCTGTCTAGCACTTTTAGCGCTTGCCTGCCTCCGCGAGCCATGATCATCTCCCACCTGGGAGACGGGAGACGCCCCGCGAGATGGTGAGCTTCCGCAAAGTGGAGAGTAGCCGGAAGGGCCCGCACAGCCTCAGCTGGGCGGGCCCTTCTGCGGGGCGACTGGATCGAGGTCGGCTCAGATCAAGACGGTCCAGGAGGCCCTGGAGGCGGTCGGCGAGCCGTCGTTCCGGACACGGGCCCGCCCGCGCCCCGGTTGTAGGCCCACGTCAGTGGGGCCGGGGGCAGAAGCTGGTCTGCCCCCTCGCGGGCCGGCCCGACGTGGTCGCGCGTGGGCGATTCGAGGCGCCGCATGCAATGGTCGCAAGCGTAGAACGGGGCATGCCCGAGGTGACGGTTCCGGACGTCGCCGATTCACATCGCCGCGAGGCCGTCGCCGTCACAGCGCCGGCGACGGCCGGTGATCCAGGCCGGGCGAAGCACATCGGCCCCGAGTTCCGCGGGCGTCGGCCCACTCACCGGCGTCACTGGGAGCTGCGGGCCACGTCCTCCCTGGTCACCGGTGTCGAGGAGGCGTTCATCGAGTCGTACAGGGACGGCTCGTTCCAGTACGTGCTGATCGCGGCCGACCGGGTCTGACCGCGTCTGACGGCGGCCGGGCGAAACGCCGGGCGGCGGGTGCCCTCACCGAAGTGGGGGCACCCGCCGCCCGGGTCGTGCTGGGAAGGTGCCGGATCAGCCGGTGGCGGACCGGACTTGTCCGGCGCCCGCCTGCTTCATCGCGGCGACGGTGTCCAGCACGCCCTGGTGGAACTGCTCCTGGGTCATGCTGGTGCCGTACTTCTTGAACATCTCGATGCCCTGGCGGACGCTGACGCGGTCACCGGTGTCGGTGTCGCCGACCAGGATCTTGGCGCCGGGGAACGCCGCGGTGGCGCCGTCCTCCAGATACTTCTGGTCAAAGCCCGCCGCCGCGCCCACGAAGCCGTAGTGCACGTTCGACCAGACGTCGTAGTAGTCCTCGTCGTCGGTGCCGGGGACCTTGAAGTAGAAGTCGGGCTCCGTGCGCAGGTGCATCATCGACTTGAGCTTCGGCTTGTGGTCCCAGTCGGCGCCCGCACGGACCTTGTCCACCCAGATGCCCGTGGCGATGATCCATCCGGTGCTGCCGCCCAGCGGATTGCCGCCGTCCTCGTGCAGGCCGTTGTACATCGACTTGAAGGCGCCGGACTTCAGGTTCCGCATGATCTCGGCGTACATGTACGCCTCCGCCGTCTGCCAGCGCTGCGCACCCAGCAGTCGCGCCGCGGCCCGCTCCCGGGCCACGCGCTCCGCCTTGCGGGCCGCGTTCCAGTCCTTCTTGGCCTGCGACATGTGCTCGTTGCCGGGGCTGCGCTCGCCCCGGGAGCGGTTCCAGTAGCCCGCCTTGTCGGCGTACTCCTCCAGCTCCTGGGCGTCCGCGGCACAGTAGTCCCACACGCAGTTGTTGGAGTAGTCACCAATGACACCGTCGGTGTCACCCGGCGCGCCCGCGCACTTGCCGTCGGGGCCGCCGCCCGGCGCGCCGTGGACGCACTGCCGGCCGTCCGGGTCGGAGTTGGTGACGGGGTTGTTGTCCGCGTACGCGTAGCCGTTCCAGCTTTGCGGGTCGGCGCTGTCGAACAGCGGGTCGGTGCTGACGAATCGGCCCGCGATGGGCAGGTATTGGCGGGCGCCGAGGTTGGTCAGGCCCGTCGTGGTGTCCTTGGTGCCGCCGACGAAGCCCTTGTCGCCGGCCCACGCCGACGGCTGGGTGCCGCGCGCGTTGCCGAAGGGGTCCGTGGCGCGCCGGGTGGCGGTCAGCGTCGACAGGTCGATGCTGAGGCCGTCGGTGCCGTGGTGGTCGGCGATCTGGACGACGAACGCTCCGGTGGCGGTGCCCGCGCCCGTACGGACGATGGTCATGCCGCCGGGGATCGGGTAGTAGCGGGTGCCGGTCTGCGTCTTGTTGGCGGAGGCGGTGTCCACGGTCAGCTCGTCGGTGCCGAGGCTGATCGTCGTCTTGCCCGGGGTGCGGCGGACCAGCTGGTTGCCGTCCGCGTCGTAGACGTAGGTCGTGGTGGTGTCGGGGACCGTCCACTTCTGTCCGGCGGGCACCGTGGTGGCGCAGTCGCCGAGGACGAGGTCCGTGCCGTCGGTGGTGACGTCGCCGGGGACGGCGAGGCAGCGGCCGGAGGTGGGGTTGTAGAAGGTGGTGTCAGGGCGTGCCGTCCAGGTCTGGGCGGCGGTGCCGTCACAGGGCTGGATCTGGACCGGCGAGCCGGCCACGGTTCCCATGGCCTGCAGGCACTTGTTGCCGGTGGAGAGCCGGTCGCCGGCGGTGGCGAACCGCTGGCCCGCGCCGGTGTCGCAGGTGTAGATCTGGACCGGGTTGCCGTTGCTGGTGCTGCCGCCCTGCATGTCCATGCACTTGCCGCCGATGCCCTTGATCTGGGTGGCGGTGGCGAGCGAGGCGAGCTTGCCCTCGCTGTTCCAGTTCAGGCTGCTGGTGCCGGCCTTGCCGGCGCGGAAGGACGTGGTGTTGCCGACCGCGTCGTACTGGAAGTTGTCGTTGTTGGTGGTCGTCGCGGTCTTGGCCGTCGACGTGAGCAGGGCGTGCGGACCGCCGGTGCCGCCGCCCGTGGTGGGCACGGTGGTCTTGGTGTTGACGGTGCCGGGGGCGTTGAACGTCTGAGTGGTCGTGACGTCCTTGGTGGTGTCACCGGCCGGGTCGTGGCTGACCTGCCTGGTGCGGTTGCCGGTCAGGTCGTAGCCGTAGTCCTGCCAGTACGGTGCCGGGCCGCCGATGGTGGCGGGGGTCGGCGTGGCGGTGGCGCAGCCGCCCTGGTCCTGGGTCTGTCCGGTCTTCGGAGCGGTCAGGCCGCCGGTGTCGGTCCAGGCGGTGGTGAGCCGGCCGAGCGCGTCGTAGGTGAAGCACTGGCGGTCGGTCTGGGACGGGGTGTTGTCGGCGATGCCGGTGATCGAGGTGATCTGGCCGGAGTCGTTGTAGGTGTAGCCGGTCTGCTGGACGGCGCCCGTGGTGGACGTCTGCTTGTCGATGAACTGCTGCTTGACCCGGCCGGTGGCCTGGTCGTAATCGGTGGTGGAGACGACCTGCGTGGCCCACGGGTTGACGGTTGAGCGGATCGGACGTCCGAAGGCGTCGTACTCCGTCTGCGTGTCGTACGTCGTGGCGCCCGCGTACTTGAACATCTGGCCGTAGTCGTTGTACGAGTACACGATGTCGTCCATCGGGACGCCGCCGAGCGCCGGGAGCACCGCCTCCTTGGGGCTGCCGGTGATCTTGTCGTACACCGTGCTGGTGGTGTACGAGAACGTGCCCGAGGTCAGTCCGGCGTCCGTGCCGGGAATCGTGATCGTCGATCCCGTGGCGCGGTAGCCGTCGTCGTACCCCTTGATCCTGGTGGTGTACGCCTGGCCGCCGGTGCCGCCGATGTACCGCGTCGACGAGGCGGGCTTGCCCTTGCCGGCCGTCGCGGTGTCGAAGGTCCATGCCGCGAGCTGCTTGTCGGTGGTCGTGGCGGTGCCGTCGAACATGCCGGCCTTCCGGCCGATCAGGTCGTAGGTGAAGGTGACCGTCTGGCTCTTGCCGTTGGTGGTGCTGCCGAGCCGTCCAGCGGTGTCCCACGTCTGCGTGGTCGTGCCGGTGTCAGGGTCGGTCGCGGTGATCTGGCGGCCGCGCTGGTCGTAGCCGTACGACCAGGTGTTGCCCACCGGGTCCTTACGGGTGAGCGGGTTGCCGTCCACCGTGTAGGTGTAGCGCGTGATGGTGGCGTCGGCCGACAGACCCGTCGCGGTGGGGGTGGTGTACTGCCACAGCTCCGAGGTGTGGCCGCGGCCGTCGGCGACGGTCGTGGTCGGAGCGGAGCCCTTGGGGGGCACGACGTCGGTCCGGTCGACGCCCTTGTAGTCGGTGGTGGTACGGGACTGCTCCACGCCCAGCGACCAGGAGGCGGTGACCACCGCGTGGCCCTGGCCGTCGTAGGTGGTGCGGGTCTGCGACGGGATGGTGCTCTCGGCCGAGGGCAGCAGCGTGCCGGTCGGGCCCGAGACGTCGTTGTACCAGGGCGCGTTGGCCGTTCGCGTGCGGCCCTGCGAGTCGAGCAGCGTGTCGGAGACCAGCCGGCCGGTGTAGGCGGGGTTGGCCGGTGACGTCTGCGTCTGCCGGGTCCGGGCGAAGCCGTCGAGGATGTCGACGCTCTTGACGTAGACCGGCGTCTCGCCGTCCTTCATCAGCTTGTTGGTGGTGGTCGTCGACGGGACGCCGCTCTGGTTGGAGACCCCGTACGCGAACGTCATGTTGGCGTTCGGGTTGGCCGCGGGGGTGCGGCCGGGCAGCCAGACGCCGGTGAGGCGGCCGAGCGCGTCGTACGTCTCCGTGGTCGTCTTGAGGTTCTGGTCCTTGACGGTCAGCGGCAGGTTGCGCCGGACGTCCATCGTGGTGACGCTGTCCCAGGTGCTCGTCGCGCCGGGCACCGGGGCGGCGACCGTCAGCGTGGACGGCAGCTCACCGGTCGCCGCGGGAGTGTAGGTCGTCGTGGTGACGGCCCCGACCGGGTGCTGAGTGTCCTTGCTGTTCGGGTCCTTGACCGAGACGGTCCGGCCGTAGGCGTCGTACGCGGTGATCGCCGTCGGCACGAAGAAGGGCGTGCCGTCCGTCTCGTACCGGTCCAGGATCTCCTGCTTCGTCGCGTCGCCGGTGGCGGCGGCCTGTCCGTTCGGCAGGTTGTCGTAGGAGGTACGGGTCCGGGCGACAGTGTTGGCAGCGGTCGCGCCAACGGTGCAGGCGTCCGTGCCGGAGACGACGAGCTTCTCCGACACCAGGCCGGTGACCTGCGGGTCGGGCCCGGCGGCGTAGCCGAGGCGCGAACACAGGTCCGGCAGGCCCTCGGCCTGCTCCAGGGTGGTCACGGCGCGGTTGTTGTGCGCGGGGTCGGTGGTCGTGGTGGTGACCGTGGACCGCCAGTTGCCGTCGGCCTTCTTGCCCTCGGCCGTGACGGTGGTCGTGGTGGCGTTGTACCGGGCGACGAGGTCCGGCAGGCCGGAGCCGCGCACGTGGGTCGCGGTCGTCACCTCGCCCGAGGCGCCGGTGACGCTGCGGCTGACGACGCTGCCGCCCGCCTGGTCGTACGTCTCGTTCTGAAGCGTCTGGCCACTGAGCCAGTCGTGGTCGGTGACGGACCGGCCGAGGGCGTCGGTGAGCTGGACGCTGCGGGTGGCGCCGTCCTTGCGGACGTCACCGTTCATGCCCTGCCGGTAGGTGGTGCGCACCTGCGACTTGGGGCCGTCGTTGCCGCTGCCGGTGGTGGCGGTCACGGTGGCGAAGCCGCGGAACTCGCCCCAGGTACGGGACTTGGCCTCGGTGAACTCGCTGTCGTCCCGGTGCCAGCCGGCCGGACCGTAGGCGTAGCCGGTGATCTTCTGCGGGGCATCGGTCGTGGTGTCGTTCTCGGTGAGCGAGGCGACGGTGAAGTGGTTGAACCAGTCGAGGACGGGATCCGAGCCGACGACCGAGCCGGGCGGGGTCCAGCGGACCGGATAGCAGGCCATGGTGTTGTCGTCCTCGGCGGGCGGCATCACATGATTGAGGCGCGAGCAGGCCGGCAGGTTGTAGTCCACGTTGAGGACACCGCCGGTCTCGTTCTTGATCTGCTGGATGCGCGGCCGGTCCATCAGCGGCGGCGCGGGGACGAGGTCGGTGCCGTCGACCCGGTTCGCGAGCATCACGGGGACGAAGGTCACCGCGGGCAGCGCGATCTCCGGGCTGCCGGTCTTGCCGGTGCGCTGGACCGAGTCGAGCCACAGGGCCTTCTGGCTGGTGGCGTCCTTCGGGTCGGGGAAGGAGTGCTTGAGGACGTAGGAGTCCACGTCCTGCCAGGCGTTGTTCACCCGGACCTGGGTCAGGACGGAGGCCAGCCGGCGGGTGGTGAAGAAGGTCGGCGCGAGGACGGTGCAGGTGCCGGAGCTCTTGCACTCCTGGTCGACCGGGACGTCGGGCCAGTTGTTCTTGTTCGCCTCGGTGCGCTGCGAGGGGTCGCAGACGGCCGTTTCGACGCAGCGCTCGGCGGTGCCGAGCGTCACCCGGACGGCGGGCTGGAGGCCGCCCTTGGCCGCGACCTGATCGGACAGGCGCTGGCCGTACGCGACCGAGGCCAGGGTGTTGGCGCGGGTGTACGCGGTGAGCGTGCCGGCGCCCGGGTTCTGGCCGCCGCCGCGCGAGTAGTAGTTGGTCTCGGGAGCCCACGTGTACGTCGTCAGGTTGCCGTGGGCGTCGACGACGTAGTCCAGCTGGAGGCGCTGCCACATCGTGCACCAGGAGGCGTTGCCCTTGGCCGCGTCGTAGCACGGGGCGCCGGATTTGGGGGAGTACACCGGCACGCCGGAGACGGAGTTTGTCGCCGGATCGCTCTTGTCGCCTCCGGGCAGGTGGTTGACGCCGAAGTAGTAGACGGTGCCGGCCGGGTCGGTGACCTTCGCGTAGGCGCCGTCCTGGACGCCGTTGGCGGCGCCGGAGCCGAACTCGATCTTCGTGCCGTCGTCGTTCTTCAGCCGCCACACACCGGTCGCCGCGTCCGTGCCGGCCGCGCCGGTGGCGACCCGGACGAGCGGCCCGGAGTGGCCGCCGAGCGAGAGGCTCGCGTTGAAACCGGCCCAGCACAGGTCACCGGAGCCGGTGATGCCCGCCTTGTCGCAGGGCTTGTAGGTGCGCTCGATGAAACCGGGGTTGAGGTCCCAGCCGTCGCCGATCCAGGACGCCTGGGCGTTGGTGGCGGAGGTGCGACCGTCCACGGAGGAGGAGTCGTAGCCCAGCGCGAGGGACGGCGCCTGGCCGCCGAGGGCCGGCGGCAGCTGGAACGGGTAACTGTAGGTCAGCGCGCCCGAGGAGCCGCCCGCGGCCCAGGCCGAGGACGGGTTCAGGCCGGAGGCCTTGTAGTCGCCGCCACCACCCGAGGAGCCGGTTTCCGCGGCGAGCAGCATCGGGGCGCTGCTCGGGGCGCTCGCGCCGCTCGCCGACGTGAGCAGCGGCGACCGGTCCGCGTCGCCGGTGACCCGGGCGGGCGCGGGCGCCACGGCCGGCACGGCGAGGTCGGCCGTCAGCCGCCCGGTGGCCTTGTCGTAGCGGGCGGCCAGCGGGGTGCGGACCCGGCAGGACGCCACCTCGGGGGTGGTCGCGGCACACGCGGGGAGCGCCACCAGGCGGCCGCGCGCGGCGAACTGACCGCCGGTGGCGCGCTGGAGCTCGGCCAGGTCGAGGCCGACCTTGACCGGAACCGTGCCATGCGCGTCCCGGCTGGTCGCGGCGTCGACCGCGGCGACCGAGAACAGCAGGCCGTGCACGCCGGCGGCGCGGGCCGCCTTGCTGTCGTTGCGTACGACGGTCACCGCGGGCAGTGGGGCCTTGGGGCCCTTCGTGGCAGGGCCCACCCACACGGGGAGCCGGCCGGCGCGGGCGGGGGCCGTCGTGGGCAGCGCGGTGCCGCTCAGCGCGGTGACGGCCGGCGCGGCCGGGGCCGCCGTGGCCCGCTTCGGCACGGCGTGGGGCGGGGCCACCGGGTCGCGCTTCTTGGCCCGGATCCCGGATATCGAGGCGGTGTGCGGCAGCGGTGTCTTCGGAGGCTGCCAGATTCTGTCGAAGTCCGGCTTCGCCGGAGCGGCCTGGGCCGCCGGCACTGCCAGAAGGGACGCCGTCAGGGCCACGATCAGCGGGACGGTCGCCCGTGTCCGTGAAAGTCGCCCGGTTCGGCGCATGCCAAAGCGCGGCATCGCTCATCCCCCTTTGAAATTCGAAAGTTGAACGCTGGAAGTAGTGAGGGCCGTTCGATCCGACTGATCGACGGCACAATCGGACGGGAAGGTAGCAGTCGCCACAACCGCCCGTATCCCATGAGGAGTTGAAATTCGGACGTGTTCTAGATCACGGCGTGCGCAATTCGTGAAGGCTGCGCACAAGATGGACACGGCCCGCGTGGCGGATCTTGATCGCCGACCATGCCCCTGCCAAAGTGCCCCCGATCTCTGCGCGCCACGCGCCGGCACCACGCACATGCATGGGGGAGCCAACAAGCATGTCCACTGCACCAAGACCCGCACTCCGGCGGCCGATATCGGCCGCGGCCGTCCTGGCGATGTCAGCCGCGCTGCTGGCCGCCGCGCCCTACTCGGCACAGGCCACGCCGTCGCCCCAGTCTGATCCGTCGGCCTCCCCGGCCGCTCCCGCCCCCTCCCGGGGCAGCACCGAGCGCCCGAAGCCGACGGCGGCCCGCACCGCCGCGGAGAAGGCGAAGCTGAAGGCCCAGACGACCGGCAAGGACGTCCAGGTTCCACAACTCACCGACGAGTTCAGCACCACCGTCGTCACACCCCAGGGCAAGCTGCGCACCGAGCGCAGCCTCGAAGCCCAGCGCATGAAGGGCAAGGACGGCGGCTGGGTCACCCTCGACGACACCCTGGTCACCCGCGCGGACGGCACCGTGGCCCCGAAGGCCGCCGACTCCGACCTCGTGCTCTCCGGCGGCGGCACCGGCCCGCTGGCCACCATGACCACCGAGGACGGCCAACAGCTGTCCGTCTCCTCGCCGTTCCCCGGCACGCTGCCCAAGCCGGTCCTCAGCGGCAACGGCGCCCTCTTCGAGAACGTGGCGCCCGACACCGACCTGAAGGTCACCGCCACCAAGTGGGGCGGCTACGGCACCGTCGTGATCCTGCGCAGCCCGGCCGCCGCTGCCAACCCGGCGGTACGGAACCTGGTGTTCCCCGCGGAAACCAAGGGCCTCACGCTCGCCAAGGACAAGGACGGCAACCTCACCGCCGGCGACGGCCGCGACACCGTCTTCCGCGCGCCCGCCCCGATCATGTGGTCCGCGAAGGAGGCCCGACGGCCGGGCGCACGCGGCGGCAGGTACGCCGACATGGACGCCTCCGCGCCCGCCGACAAGGCCAACGGCGCCATCGACGGACTGAGCAGCCCCGAAGGCCCCGGCGCCCGCGCCACCGTCGCCAAGATCCCTGTCACCCAGGCGAAGGCGACCGGCGCGGCCGGCAAGGGCCGCGGCGCCATCGCCCTGGCCCCCAGCATGGACCTGCTCGACGGCGCGGACACCAGCTACCCCGTCTACATCGACCCGGACTGGTCGCGCGACTCCCGCGGCAAGCAGCACCACGCCTGGGTCATGCAGGCATGGCCCGGCACCAGCAACTTCGACCGCTCCGGCTCCAACGACCGGGACCACCCCGGCTCGGGCTACCAGGGCTGGGAGTCCCCGTACGGCATCGAGCGCGCCCTGTTCGAGTTCGACATCAACGGGTACTACGGCTCGACCATCAACTACGCCAACCTGCGCGTCAACCAGTACATCTCCTCGGACTGGTCCTGCTCCACGACGTACCCCGTGAACGTCTACCGGGCCCGTGAGTTCGACGGCTCGGTGTCCTGGAACAACCACGAGGTCCGGGAGTGGCTGGACGGCAAGTGGGTGCCCGGCAACGGCACCAACTCCGCCTGCTACAACGACATCCCCGTCGACTTCAACGTCACCGGCGCCATGCGGGACGCGATCCGCGACACCAGCAAACCGCTCGCCTTCGTCCTGCGCGGCAACGAGGGCTCCGGCGACAAGATGGGCTTCAAGCGGTTCAACTACAACGCCACGCTCAGCACCGAGTACGACTTCCCGCCCAACACCCCGGACAACCTGCGCGCCAACCCGGTCCCGCGCCGCGTCGTCGCCGGCGACACCCAGGCGTGCGGCGGCGTTCCCGCGTCCTCGTACGGCTGGGTCACCGACACCCACACCGACCTGATCTCCAGGGTCAGCAGCCCCAACCAGGGCCAGCTCACCGAGTGGGTCGACGTCTGGGACGAGACCGCGGGCGCGACCGCGCACCAGGGCTGGTCCGGCTTCGTGTCGAACTGGTCGGAAGCCTCGTACTCCGTGCCGATCGGCACCCTGCAGAACGGCCACAACTACGCCTGGGCCACCCACGGCGACGACGGCCTGCTGCGCGGCCCGTCCAGCACCACCTGCCACTTCGCCGTCGACATGACCCCGCCGGTCATGGCCTTCGGTCAGTTCACCGACCCCAACACCCAGTACCCGCCGGCCGGCAACGGCCAGATCAGCAATCTGCGCCTCGGCGACACCGGCTCCATCCCGATCTCGGCGTCCGACCCGAGCCCCGGCGCGGGACTGCGCTCCTCGGGCCTGGCCTGCGTCCAGTGGGGCTTCGACCCGCAGCTGGCCGGCGCCCAGCAGACCTGCGGCAGCCCGCTCTCCGCGAGCAGCATCAGCGTCAAGCCCACCCACTGGGGCACCAACATCGTGTACGCGCGGGCGCTCGACGAGGCCGGCAACGCCTCCCAGACCCTGTCGTACGCCTTCTATGTGCCGTGGAAGGACGGCCCGGTGTCCTTCGGCGACACCACCGGTGACGCCCGGCCCGACATCCTGATCCCGGACAACAACGGCAACCTGGTCACCCACGGCCGGGCCACCGACGGCAGCAGCGCCAGCATGCTGCCCAGCGGCACCGCCGCGACCGCCCTCCAGGCGCCCGAGGTGCCCAGCGGCCGCACCTGGAAGGACTACCGGATCGCGCACCGCGGCTCGCTCGACCCGGGCCGCAACGTCGACGACCTGTTCGTCCACCGCGAGCCCGCCACGGTCGGCGCTCTCGGTGGGTCCGACCTGTTCGCCTACGACAACACGTTGTCCGACCCGGGCCGGTTCACCCTCGGCACCAAGCACACCGTCGACAAGCCGGACTGCGACCCGGCGTACGCGAGCTCCTGCGCCGGCTACCACAACGGCACGGGCTGGCAGTACTCCAGCCAGATCACCCCGACCGGCCCGGCCCGCACCACGCGCACGCCGAGCCGCAAGGTGTCCAACGCGACCGGTCTGCTCACCGTCGAGTCCGGCAACCTGTGGTTCTACCCGGTCAAGTCCAACCAGACGCTCGCCCCGCCGGCCCTCGTGTCCGGCAGCGGTGACTGGGACAACAAGGACCTGATGGTCCCGGGCAACACCCTGGACCTGTCCACCGCCACCACGGCAGACACCGCCCCGGCCCTGTGGGTGCGCAACCGCACCAGCGGCGACATCTTCCAGTACAAGCTCGCCACCGCCACCCGCACCGACGACCTCCTGGGGGTCACGTACACCGTGTTCACCGGGGTCACGGCGCAGCCCACGACCCGCATCGGCTGGGGTATCACCGGCTCCGGCTTCCCGCGCGTCGGCTCCGAGGGTGACGTCACCGACGACGGGGTGCCGGACTTCTGGGCCCTGGACAGCGCCGGCACGCTGCACGCCTGGGCGGCCACCACGACCTCCGGCGCCGTGACCGGCTTCGACGGTCACCACGTACGCGGCGACACCCAGGCGCCGACAGCGCAGTGGCGCCTGGAGGGCGACACCAAGGCGGTTCCCGCCGGCAACGACGGCACCGCGGCGAACATCAGCTATGCCAAGGACACCGTCGACGGCCGTTCGGTCGACGTCGCCGTCTTCAGCGACACCCTGAAGTCGACCGTCACCGCACCGGACAAGGTCGTCGACACCCGGCAGAGCTTCACGATCAGCACCTGGGCAAAGCTGGACAAGCCCGACGGTGTGATCGTCAGCCAGGACACGGGCCACGGCAGCGCGTTCATGCTGTGGGCGGACTCGGGCAACTGGCGCTTCGCCATCGCCCGCGGTGACGACGACGGCTGGCCGTACGACTTCAACGCCACGGTCAACACCGCCAACGCGTTCAAAGCCGGCGTCTGGACGCAGCTGACGGCGACGTACAACGCCACCACCGGAGCCATGAGCCTGTACGTCAACGGGCGTCTGGGCTCCAGCGGTTACCACACGGCGAGCACCAGCCCGGCGCCGAGCGGCAAGCTGGTCATGGGCCGCTACAAGTACCAGAGCCAGCCCAACAACTGGCTGGCCGGCCGGGTCAGCAACCTCGCCGTCCACCAGGGCTACACCCCGCAGGCCACCACGGCCGGCAGCCCGATCCGCTTCGCCGCCTCCCCGGACATCTGCGTGGACGCCCCGGGCAACAACAGCGGCAACGGCATGCGCCCCCAACTGTATGGCTGCAACGGCACCGACGCCCAGAAGCTCAGCGTCAACGCCAACGGCACCCTCACCCAGCAGGGCCAGTGCGTCGCCGTCAGCGGCAACCAGACCACGTCGGGCAGTGCCGTGATCTTCTGGCAGTGCCTGGGCGAGGGCGGTCAGCAGTGGCTGCCCCGCGCCGACGGCTCGGTCTACAACCCGCAGTCGGGCCGCTGCCTCGACGTGCCGTGGGCCAACCGCAACTGGGGCACCCCGTTCCAGCTGTTCGACTGCAACGGCACCCCGGCGCAGCAGTGGAACGTGCCCACGCTCTACACGCCCGTGCTGCCGGTCAACCCGTAGCACGCCGGCATGACCGCATAACCGCCTCACCGAGCGCCCCGTCCCCCACGGACGGGGCGCCACCCCACCAACGGCCAGTACCGCCCGCACGCCGCCGAGGCTCGCGTTGAGACCCGCCGGCCACGTCCGAAGGCCGCGAGGACTGCACGGATCTGTCCGTCCAGACCCGTGAGCAGCTGGACACCGTCGCCGCCGAATTGAACAGCAGAGCACGCGAGTCGCTGGGGGGGGGGATCCACCCCACCGCGCGACCAGCGGGACGGCCCCGGGGGGGGGGTAAAACCACCGCGC
>NZ_JBEZKL010000041.1:0-58090 GCF_040704695.1 Streptomyces sp. NPDC048411 | reverse complement strand
AGGGGCAGATCTTCGTCAAGGGCGAGGTCATCAAGACCGTTCCGGAGTCGAAGATCGTCGAGACGCTCATCGAGGAAGCCCTGAAGATCGCCGAGCAGATGGAGAAGGACGGCATCCCGTCCGGTGAACCCGAGGTCTCCGTCAGCTGAGGCCGAAGACCTGCACGCGCAGCTGTGCCCCGTCCGACGAACACCTCGTCAGGCGGGGCACAGCCGTGAGAGACCTCACGGCCGGCCTGGAAGGTTGTTGACCGCCATGGGGCGGCGCCTCCCAGCCTCTTTGGGTACAGTGCGGAAATCAGCAGACTGCATGGTGAGGCCCCCTTGTGTTGACGCAGACCACCACCCGGGTCCTCGAACCCAGCGACCTCGGTGCCGCGCTCGCCATCCTGGAGAGCGACCCCGTCGCCAACGCCTTCGTAACGTCCCGGGTCCAGATCGCAGGGCTCGATCCCTGGCGCCTCGGCGGCGAGATGTGGGGTTGGTACGCGGACGGCAGACTGCGTTCGCTCTGCTACTCCGGTGCCAATCTCGTACCCATCTGTGCTACCCCCGAGGCCATCAGGGCGTTCTCCGACCGAGCCCGTCGGGCCGGCCGTCGCTGTTCCTCGATCGTGGGTCCCGCCGAGCCCACCGCCCAGCTCTGGCGGCTGCTCGAACCGGGCTGGGGTCCCGCCCGCGAGGTCAGGGCCAACCAGCCGCTCATGGTCACCGAGAGCCCCGCCGCCGACGTGACGCCCGACCCGCTGGTACGCCGCATCCGCAAGGACGAGATAGATGTCCTGATGCCGGCCTGCGTGGCGATGTTCACCGAGGAGGTGGGCATTTCGCCGCTGGCCGGTGACGGCGGACTCCTCTACCAGGCACGCGTCGCCGAACTCGTCGGCACCGGCCGCTCCTTCGCCCGGATCGAGGACGGCAAGGTCGTCTTCAAGGCGGAGATCGGCGCTGCCACCCCGCAGGCCTGCCAGATCCAGGGCGTCTGGGTCGCCCCCGAACACCGCGGCCGCGGCCTCTCCGAGATCGGGATGGCCGCGGTCCTGCGCTACGCACTGGCCGATGTCGCACCGGTCGTCAGCCTGTACGTGAACGACTACAACACCGCGGCCCGCAGGGCATACGCCCGGGTCGGCTTCCGTGAGGTCGGCGCGTTCATGAGCGTGCTCTTCTGACACGTGTGCCACAGCCCCGCGCGGACAGTAGGGTTCGGCGCATGGCAGCTGATTCAGGGGGCGGCGCCCGCACTCCCGGTGTTCTGGTCGGGCCGATCGACCTCGCCGCGCGGGTGGACGAGGCGCTTGCCGTGCAGGCCGTCGCCTTCGGCCTCGGTCACGACGAGGTCCAGGTACGTCGCCATATCGTCCTCAGGCACCTCGAGCACCCCTGCGCCCGAGCCCTCGGCGCCACCACCGCGACCGGCCGGCTCGTCGGGTTCGTCTACGGCATGCCCAACGAACGCGGCCACTGGTGGTCCACCGTCGTCGAGCCCTATCTGCGGGCCACCGGCTCCGAGGACTGGCTCGACGACTCCTTCGTGATCACCGAACTGCATGTCCATCCGGAGTTCCAGAACCGGGGCATCGGCCGCACCCTGATCACCGCTATCACGGACGCCGTCGATCAGCCGCGCTCCATCCTCTCCGCCATCGACACGGAGAGCCCGGCACGTGGTCTGTATCGCACCCTCGGCTACCGGGACCTGGCCCGGCAGGTGCTGTTTCCCAGCGCTCCCATGCCGTACGCGGTGATGGGAGCGCCTCTTCCGCTGCGCCGCCGGGACCGGGGCTGAACCAATCGATTTCCGCCCGCCCCCGCCACCCGGCTAACCTCCTGCACATCACCCTTCCGAGCAGGAGTTCATCATGGCCCAGGTCCAGCGCATGTCCCGATTGATGATCAAGACACTGCGCGACGACCCGGCGGACGCCGAGACGCTCAATCACAAGCTGCTCGTCCGGGCCGGTTACGTACGTCGCACCGCGGCCGGCATCTGGACCTGGCTGCCCCTGGGCAAGAAGGTCCTGGAGAACATCACCCGCGTCGTGCGCGAGGAGATGGACGCCATCGGCGGCCAGGAAGTACTGCTGCCCGCACTGCTCCCCAAGGAGTCGTACGACGCGAGCGGCCGCTACGACGAGTACGGCGACCTGCTCTTCCGGCTCAAGGACCGCAAGGGCGCCGAGTACCTCCTCGGTCCCACCCACGAAGAGATCTTCACCCAGGTCGTCAAGGATCAGATCACGTCCTACAAGGACCTGCCCGTGATCCTGTACCAGATCCAGACCAAGTACCGCGACGAGGCCCGCCCCCGCGCCGGTGTGCTGCGCGGCCGCGAGTTCCAGATGAAGGACTCGTACTCCTTCGACACCACCGACGAGGGTCTCATCGAGGCCTACCAGCTGCACCGCGCCGCCTACATCCGCATCTTCGAGCGGCTCGGTCTCGACCACCGCATCGTCTCCGCGGTCTCCGGTGCGATGGGCGGCTCGGCGTCCGAGGAGTTCCTGGCGCCCGCCCCGGCCGGTGAGGACACCTTCGTCGACTGCCCGGCCTGCGACTACGCGGCCAACACGGAGGCCGTGACCTTCAAGGCCACTCCTGTGGACGGCTCGGCGCACGGTCCCGTCGAGGAGCTGGACACCCCCGACACCCCGACCATCGAGACGCTCGCGGCGCACCTCGATGTCCCGGCCTCCGCGACGCTGAAGAACCTCCTGGTCAAGGTCGACGGCGAAATCGTCGCCGTGGGCGTGCCCGGCGACCGCGAGGTCGACCTCGGCAAGCTCGGCGAGCACCTCGCCCCCGCTGTGGTCGAGCTGGTCACCGCAGAGGACTTCGAGGGCCGTCCCGACCTGGTACGTGGCTATGTCGGCCCGCAGGGTCTGGAGAAGGTCCGCTACATCGCCGACCCGCGCATCGCCCCCGGCACCGCCTGGATCACCGGCGCCAACAAGCCCGGCACACACGCGAAGAACGTCGTCTGCGGCCGCGACTTCGAGGTCGACGACTACCTCGATGTCGTCGTGGTCGAGGCGGGCGATCCGTGCCCCAAGTGCGGCACCGGCCTCAAACTGGACCGTGCCATCGAGATCGGCCACATCTTCCAGCTGGGCCGCAAGTTCGCGGACGCGTTCCAGCTCGATGTGCTCGGCCAGAACGGCAAGCCGGTCCGGGTCACCATGGGCTCGTACGGCATCGGCGTCTCCCGCGCCGTTGCCGCTCTCGCCGAGCAGACCGCCGACGAGCAGGGTCTCTGCTGGCCCCGCGAGATCGCCCCGGCCGACGTCCACCTGGTCGCCGCGGGCAAGGCGCTCCAGACCGAGCTGGCCCTCGACGTCGCCGAGAAGCTCGGCGCCGCGGGCGTGCGGGTCCTGGTCGACGACCGTGCGGGCGTCTCGCCGGGTGTGAAGTTCACCGACGCCGAGCTGATCGGTGTCCCGAAGATCCTGGTCGCGGGACGCCGCTCGGCCGAGGGCGTCCTGGAGCTCAAGGACCGCCGTACGGGCGAGCGCGAGGAGCTCACGGTCGACGAGGCGATCGCCCGCCTCGTGGCCCAGGGCTGACACCCGGAAACGCCGAGGGCCGCCGTGCTGTCCGACAGCACGGCGGCCCTCGGCCGTGCTGCGGGCCGGGGCCTTAAAGCCAGCTCGCGAATTCCAGCGACAGTTCGCCTTCCTGACGGCGGCCGACGGTCAGCGCGCGGGTACCCGACTCCACCGCACGGAACAACGTCCAGCCGTGGAGCCGTTCCCGGTCCACGTCCAGTGAATCCGCGAGCCTGTTGATCCGGCGACGGGCCGTCACGGGTCCGCCCGGGGAGGCGATGAGGTCCTCCACCCGGTCCCGTACCAGCCGCGCCAGGTCGTAGGCACGCTCGCCGACCAGCGGCTCAGGGCCGACCGTCAGCCAGGGCGCCCGTTCCCCCGCCAGCACCTTGCTCTGGCGGAAGTTGCCGTGCAGCAGGAGGGCTTCGGGGGAGCGGGCGACAAGCTCCTCCCGCGCGGCCAGGGCCGCAGAGACCAGAGGTTCGAGCGCCGGGTCGGCCGCACCGGCGGCCCGCATCGGGTCCGTGCACCGGCCGGTCCGCTCGGCGACCGTCTCGAAGGAGTGCCCGCTGGGCGGCTCGACCCACAGCCGTCGTACCGTACCCGCCGCCTCCAGGAGTGCCTTCGCCTCCGGCAGCGATCGCAGCGACACCTCGGGATGCAGCCGTTCCAGCAGCAGTGCGCCGCCGCCGGAGCCGAGAAGCCGGGCCGCTCCCCAGCCGTTCCAGTGCGCCAGCGCCGCCCGCTCCAGATCGGGCGCCGCACCGGCGGGAGCGATCTTGAGCGCGGCCGGGGTGCCGTCGGCGCGGCGCACCAGCAGAACCAGGCTGCTGCGCCCACCCGGGGCAGCCACACGCTCGACAGCCAGCTCCGGCCCGTTGGCGGACAGCGACTCGTCGATCAGCTCGGGGAGCCGCGCGAGCCAGTCGGCGGCGGCCGTCTCCCCGTGCACCTCGCCGAGCGCTCGCACCAGACGCTGCGGCGGTTCGAAACCCATACGTGCTGTGTTCCCTTTCAGAGCCTTCTTGAGTGCGTCGGACCGGTCCCGGTCTTCGCGTCGGTCACGTCCGTCGGACCGGTCCCGGGCTCGCTCCGGTCCTGCCCGTCGCATCAGCCCTGCAGGCCCGCCCGCTCAGGCGGCGCCGTCGGCGGACCGCTCGGTGAGTCCGGGAAAGGTTACGCCGCTGCCCCGCCAGCGGACCGCACGGACCGCGGCCTCCCGCAATGCGTCCGCGGCCTCTCGCCTGAGCGGCCCCCCGGCAGCCCGTACGAGGTCGGAGTAGACGCCCGCGATCCGGTCCTCCAGCAGGGCGGCGAGCTTCACCGCTGCTGCCGAATCCGGTACCGCGAACGGCAGAGCGTACGCGGACTCCGCCGCCACCGGCTCACCGCCCAGGTCGCGTACGGTCCGCACCAGTGCGTCGCGCCGGGCCCGGTGCCGGCGGTAGGCGGCCGTCGCCTCCGCCCGGCGGCCGCCGGTGACCCGGCCGCCGACCAGCCCGTACCCGTACACCGTCGCATGCTCGGCGGCGAGCGCCGCCTGCGCCGCCTGCAGCGTCTGCGCACTCATGACGAGGTCTCCTTGGCCAGTTCGGTCAGCAGGTAGGCGTGGGCTGCGCCGGCGGCCGCGATCGACGCGAGCAGCCGGGCCAGCTCGGGTGGCGCTGTCAGGAGCGTCGCCGTGTGGGCGTCAGCGGTGCGGCGTTCCGCCGCCGCCAGTTCCTTGACAGCGGTCTTGGCGTCGGCGGCGGGCGAACCCGGAACGGTGGGCGAACCCGAGGGAGCGGGTCGACCCGAAACGGCCGGTGCCCGGTCCGCGCCGCGCATCGCAGTCGTGCCCGCGGTTTCGCCGGCCCCTGCCCGCACCGTCCTGTCCGCCCCGGGCGACAGCGCCTCCGTATGGGCCCGTACGGCGTCCCGCAACGGTGCGAGCCCGGCCGCGGTCGCCGGATGGGCCGTGACGACCTGCTCGTACTGGGCGAGCAGGGTGCCGCTCGTCCGCGCGGCCGTCATCCGCAGCGTGTTCTCCGCCTTCGCCGCCGCGTCCCGCGCACCGGCCGGCGCAGAACCCTTTCGGCCCGCGCCGCTGTCGCCGTCCCCGCAGCCGGCCAGCGCCGCCCCCAGGGCGATCGCCCCCGTTACGGTGAGCGCACCCCTGCGCGTCGTCCCCGTGCGCCGCACCTGTTCTCCTTCGGGCGTTGATCTGTCCTGACTGGATCTGTCCTGAAGTGATCACCGCAGGCGAGCGTACCTGCGGCTGAGCGGTCGGCGGACGGCAACACCCCTCGGGACCGGATACCCTTTGACCTGACACGCGACGAACCACACAACAGCACACGCGGCCGAGGAGTCACCCGGATGAGCACCACCCAGAGCGAGAGGCTGCGCGGGCTGCTCGAACCGCTCGTCAGCGCCAAGCAGCTGGATCTTGAAGAGATCGAGGTGTCCCGGGCCGGCCGCAGACGTGTGCTGCGCATCGTCGTGGATTCCGACGAGGGCGTGGAGCTCGACGCCTGCGCGGAACTGAGCCGCGCGATCTCCGAGAAGCTCGACGAGACCGACGCGATGGGTGAGGACGAGTACGTCCTCGAAGTGAGTTCTCCCGGTGCCGACCGTCCGCTGACGGAGCACCGCCACTACGTACGCGCCACCGGTCGCCTGGCCAAGCTGCAGCTGCATGAGGGCGGCGAGCTGGTCGCCCGCATCATCGCCGTCGACGACGAGGGGCTCGACCTCGAAGTGCCCGGCGTCAAGGGCCGCAAGCCCACGTCCCGCCGGGTCCCCTTCGACGGGATCGCCAAGGCGCGCGTGGAGATCGAATTCAACCGCAAGGACAAGAAGGAAGAGGAGGCGTAGCCGTGGACATCGATGTGAAGCTCTTGAGGGGCTTGGCACAGGACAAGGAGATCCCCTTCGACGTGCTCGTCGGGGCGATCGAGTCGGCCCTCCTCATCGCCTACCACCGCACCGACGGGAGCTACCGCCGTGCGCGCGTGGAGCTCAACGAGCGCGGCCATGTGACGGTGTGGGCGAAGGAGGACCCGGCCGACCTCGAAGAGGGCCAGGAGCCGAAGGAGTTCGACGACACCCCGTCCGGCTTCGGCCGGATCGCCGCGACCACCGCCAAGCAGGTCATCCTGCAGCGGCTGCGCGACGCCGAGGACGACAAGACGTTCGGCGAATACGCGGGCCACGAGGGCGATGTCGTCACCGGTGTCGTCCAGCAGGGCAAGGACCCGAAGAACGTCCTGGTCGACATCGGCAAGCTCGAAGCGATCCTGCCGGTGCAGGAGCAGGTGCCGGGCGAGGAGTACACCCACGGCCTGCGGCTGCGTACGTATGTCGTGCGGGTCGCCAAGGGCGTCCGCGGTCCGTCCGTGACCCTCTCCAGGACGCACCCCAACCTGGTCAAGAAGCTCTTCGCGCTGGAGGTTCCGGAGATCGCCGACGGTTCCGTCGAGATCTGTGCGATCGCCCGCGAGGCCGGCCACCGCACCAAGATCGCGGTCCGTTCGACCCGCTCGGGTCTGAACGCCAAGGGCGCCTGCATCGGTCCGATGGGCGGCCGGGTACGTAATGTCATGGCCGAGCTGCACGGCGAGAAGATCGACATCGTGGACTGGTCGGACGACCCCGCCGAGATGGTTGCCAACGCGCTGTCGCCCGCCCGGGTGAGCAAGGTCGAGGTCGTGGACCTCGGAGCGCGGTCCGCCCGGGTCACGGTCCCCGACTACCAGCTCTCGCTCGCCATCGGCAAGGAGGGCCAGAACGCCCGCCTCGCCGCCCGCCTCACCGGCTGGCGCATCGACATCCGCCCGGACACCGAGACCGACGCCGAGCGGGACATCGCCGACCGTGAGCGGGCCGAGCGGGCCCGGGACCGGTCCGAGCGCGGCTGAACCGGTACGGGACCGGCGCCGGTCCGGGGAGTGGACCGGCGCCCGTCCGGACGATGGACCACAATGATCCGGAGACCGGCCGGGCCCCGGGTCCGGAGTACGGGACCGATGCCGGTCCCGGGGAATAAATCCACGCGGAATGCCGCTGAGATCACGACAACGTCCGTTCGATTTTTGCCCCAAAGGGGTGAGGTCGGTGCGGGGAGGTAGACTTAACCGTGTCTGGCCGGACGCACGCCCGCGCTTGCCCTGAGCGAACCTGTGTGGGATGCCGGGAGCGAGCGGCCAAGAGCGAGCTGCTGCGCATCGTGGTGGATGAGGACGCATGCGTCCCCGATCCTCGCGGTACGCTGCCCGGCCGGGGTGCGTATGTGCACCCCGTCACTGTCTGTCTCGACCTGGCGGTTCGCCGTCGGGCATTCCCCCGGGCCTTCAAGGCCAAGGGGCCGTTCGATTCCGCGGCACTGCAGCGGTATGTCGAACGGGTGACACCGTAAGAAACGAGAACGGCACGGGACCCCGTGCGGTCAGGTACCTCGCGAGTTGGAAGTAGGTCGAGATTGCGATGAGCACTCGATGAGTACGCGATGAGTACGCCCATGAAGTAGCGACGGTCCGGCGGTAACCCGGACCTATAAGGAGCGAAGTGGCTAAGGTCCGGGTATACGAACTCGCCAAGGAGTTCGGCGTCGAGAGCAAGGTCGTCATGGCCAAGCTCCAAGAACTCGGTGAATTCGTCCGTTCGGCGTCCTCGACGATCGAGGCGCCGGTTGTACGCAAGTTGACTGACGCACTGCAGGGGCCCGGCGGCAACGCCGGCAAGTCCGCTGCGAAGCCTGGCGCGCCCCGCAAGGCCGCGCCCGCAAAGCCCGCAGCGCCCTCCCCGGCCGCTGCGGCACGTCCCGCTGCCCCGAAGCCCGGTGCCCCGGCCCCCAAGCCGGCCGCAGCCCAGGCCCCCAGCAGCACCCCTTCCGCTGTCGCGCCTTCCGCGCCGTCGGCGGGCCCGCGTCCGGGTCCGAAGCCCGCGCCGAAGCCCGCTCCGGTCACCCCGGTGCCCGCGGCAGAGTTCTCCGCTCCGGCCCCGGCCCAGCCGGCCGCGCCGCAGCAGGCCCCGCGTCCCGCGGGTGCCACCCCCGGTCCTCGCCCCGCCCGTCCGGCCCCGGCCGGCGGTCAGCGTGACGGCGGCCGTGGTGGCGAGCGTGGCGGCGACCGTCCTGCCCGTCCCGCAGGCCAGGGTGCCCCGCGCCCCGGCGGCGCCCGTCCGGCCGGTCCCCGTCCGGGCAACAACCCCTTCACCTCCGGTGGCTCGACGGGCATGGCCCGTCCGCAGGCACCCCGTCCCGGTGGCGCCCCGCGTCCCGGTGGCGGCCAGGAGCGTCCCGGCGCCCCGCGTCCGCAGGGCGGCCCCGGTGGCGCCCCGCGTCCGCAGGGCCAGGGCGGTGCCCGTCCGACTCCGGGCGGCATGCCGCGTCCGCAGGCTCCGCGTCCGGGCGGTGCGCCCGGTGGTAACCGTCCGAACCCGGGCATGATGCCGCAGCGTCCGGCTGCCGGCCCGCGTCCCGGTGGTGGCCCCGGCGGTGGCCGTGGTCCCGGTGGCGGCGCAGGCCGTCCCGGCGGCGGTGCAGGTCGTCCCGGCGGCGGCTTCGCCGGTCGTCCGGCCGGTCCCGGTGGCGGTGGCGGCGGCTTCGCCGGTCGTCCCGGTGGCGGCGGTGGCGGTGGCGGCGCAGGTCGTCCCGGTGGTGGCGGCGGCTTCGGCGGTCGTCCCGGCTTCGGTGGACGTCCCGGCGGCCCCGGTGGCCGTGGTGGCACACAGGGTGCGTTCGGCCGTCCCGGCGGTCCCGCGCGTCGTGGTCGCAAGTCGAAGCGGCAGAGGCGCCAGGAGTACGAGGCCATGCAGGCCCCGTCGGTGGGCGGCGTCATGCTGCCCCGCGGCAACGGGCAGTCTGTCCGTCTGTCGCGCGGTGCCTCCCTCACCGACTTCGCGGAGAAGATCAACGCCAACCCGGCGTCGCTCGTCGCCGTGATGATGAACCTCGGCGAGATGGTCACCGCCACGCAGTCGGTCTCGGACGAGACGCTGAAGCTGCTGGCCGAGGAGATGAACTACGTCCTCGAGATCGTCAGCCCCGAGGAGGAGGACCGCGAGCTGCTCGAGTCCTTCGACATCGAGTTCGGCGAGGACGAGGGCGGCGAAGAGGCTCTGGTCTCGCGTCCGCCGGTCGTGACCGTCATGGGTCACGTCGACCACGGTAAGACCCGACTGCTGGACGCGATCCGCAAGACGAACGTCGTTGCGGGCGAGGCCGGCGGCATCACGCAGCACATCGGTGCGTACCAGGTCTCCTCCGAGGTCAACGGTGAGGACCGCAGGATCACCTTCATCGACACCCCGGGTCACGAGGCGTTCACCGCCATGCGTGCCCGTGGTGCGAAGTCCACCGACATCGCGATCCTCGTGGTGGCGGCGAACGACGGTGTGATGCCCCAGACGATCGAGGCGCTGAACCACGCCAAGGCGGCCGACGTGCCGATCGTGGTCGCGGTCAACAAGATCGACGTCGAGGGTGCCGACCCGACCAAGGTGCGCGGTCAGCTCACCGAGTTCGGGCTGGTGGCCGAGGAGTACGGCGGCGACACGATGTTCGTCGACATCTCCGCCAAGCAGGGCCTGCACATCGACCAGCTGCTGGAGGCCGTGGTCCTGACCGCGGACGCCTCGCTCGACCTGCGGGCCAACCCGGAGCAGGACGCGCAGGGTATTGCGATCGAGTCCCACCTCGACCGCGGCCGCGGTGCCGTTTCGACCGTCCTGGTCCAGCGCGGCACGCTGCGCATCGGTGACACGATGGTGGTCGGCGACGCGTACGGCCGTGTCCGGGCGATGCTCGACGACAACGGCAACAACGTCGAGGAAGCGGGTCCGTCGACCCCCGTCCTCGTGCTGGGTCTCACCAACGTCCCGGGTGCCGGCGACAACTTCCTGGTGGTCGACGAGGACCGTACGGCCCGTCAGATCGCTGAGAAGCGTGCCGCCCGTGAGCGCAACGCCAACTTCGCCCGCAAGGGTGTCCGGTTCTCCCTGGAGAACCTCGACGAGGCGCTCAAGGCCGGTCTGGTCCAGGAACTCAACCTCATCATCAAGGGCGACGCGTCCGGTTCGGTGGAGGCTCTCGAGTCCTCGCTGCTCCAGCTCGACGTCGGTGACGAGGTCGACATCCGGGTCCTGCACCGCGGTGTGGGTGCGGTCACCGAGTCGGACATCGACCTGGCGACCGGCTCCGACGCCATCGTGATCGGCTTCAACGTGCGCGCCGCAGGGCGTGCGCAGCAGATGGCCGAGCGCGAAGGTGTGGACGTCCGGTACTACTCGGTCATCTACCAGGCGATCGAAGAGATCGAAGCGGCCCTCAAGGGCATGCTCAAGCCGGAGTACGAAGAGGTCGAGCTCGGTACGGCGGAGATCCGCGAGATCTTCCGCTCGTCCAAGCTGGGCAACATCGCCGGTGTGCTGGTCCGGTCCGGTGAGGTCAAGCGCAACACCAAGGCGCGCCTGCTGCGCGATGGCAAGGTCATCGCGGAGAACCTCAACATCTCCGGTCTGCGCCGCTTCAAGGACGACGTCACCGAGATCCGCGAAGGCTTCGAGGGCGGTATCAACCTCGGAAACTTCAACGACATCAAGATCGACGACGTCATCGCGACGTACGAGATGCGCGAGAAGCCGCGAGGCTGACCCGTACCTCAACAGTCGGGGCCGGTCGACGGGTCGTATTTCCGTCGATCGGCCCCGGCCGTTCCGTGTACGGTTCTTGTGTCCCTGCCAAGCGCTGGTAGGGCGCGAACCCGAACCGGCGGGACATCCGGACATCCATGTATGTGGGGACACTGTCCTTCGATCTGCTCCTCGGCGACGTACGGTCGTTGAAGGAGAAACGCTCCATCGTCCGTCCGATCGTTGCCGAGCTCCAGCGCAAGTACGCGGTGAGTGCGGCGGAGACGGGTGGACAGGATCTCCATCGCAGGGCCGAGATCGGTCTTGCCGTGGTCTCCGGGGACACCGGACACCTCGCGGACGTACTGGACCGGTGCGAGCGGCTGGTGGCCGCTCGGCCCGAGGTGGAGCTGCTGTCGGTTCGGCGGCGGCTGCACAGCGACGAAGACTGAACAACGTCAGATATGTCAGACGTGAAATCGTCCGACGCGGAAGCGCAGGACGCCGGAAGCGTCGGACCGTAAGCAACCCCAGAAGGAAGAGTGACGGACCGGTGAGCGACAACGCGCGGGCCCGAAAGCTGGCCGATCGCATCCAGGTCGTGGTCGCGGAGACCCTGGACCGGCGTATCAAGGATCCGCGGCTCGGATTCGTGACGATCACGGACGCCCGGGTCACCGGCGACCTGCGGGAGGCCACGGTCTTCTACACGGTCTACGGCGACGACGAGGAGCGGGCGGCCTCCGCCGCGGCGCTGGAGAGCGCCAAGGGCGTGCTCCGGTCCGAGGTCGGTCGGCAGACCGGGGTCCGGTTCACGCCGACCCTGGCCTTCGTCCCCGACGCCCTGCCGGACAACGCACGCACCATCGAGGACCTCCTCGACAGGGCGCGGGCCAAGGACGCGCAGGTGCGCGAGGTGTCGACCGGTGCGAAGTACGCGGGCGACGCGGACCCGTACCGCAAGCCGGAGGATGCCGCCGACGAGTCCGACGAGAACGAGGGCTCAGCCTCCGAATGACACAGCAGAACAAGACGCCCGGTCACAGGAGCGGGAGCGAAGCGACCTCGGGCAGGGGTGGCGGCGGGCGACTGGAGAGCGGCCTTGTCATCGTCGACAAGCCGTCCGGCTTCACTTCGCACGACGTCGTCGCCAAGATGCGCGGCATCGCCCGCACCCGCCGCGTCGGCCACGCCGGCACGCTGGACCCGATGGCGACGGGCGTTCTCGTGCTCGGCGTCGAGAAGGCCACCAAGCTGCTCGGTCACCTGGCGCTGACCGAGAAGGAGTACCTCGGCACGATCCGCCTCGGCCAGGACACCGTCACGGACGACGCGGAGGGCGAGATCACGTCGTCCACCGACGCGTCGGGGGTCACGCGTGAGGGCATCGACGCGGGTGTCACGGCACTGACCGGCGCGATCATGCAGGTGCCGTCCAAGGTCAGCGCCATCAAGATCGACGGCAAGCGGTCGTACGCCCGGGTGCGCGGCGGCGAGGAGTTCGAGATCCCGGCCCGGCCGGTGACCATCTCGTCCTTCAAGGTCTACGACGTCCGTGAGGCGGTCGCGGAGGACGGGACCCCGGTCGTCGACCTGGTCGTCTCCGTCGTCTGCTCCTCCGGTACGTACATCCGTGCCCTCGCCCGCGATCTCGGCGCCGGGCTCGGCGTCGGCGGGCATCTGACCGCGCTGCGGCGCACCCGCGTCGGTCCGTACGGTCTCGATGCGGCGCGGACGCTCGATCAGCATCAGGAGAAGCTGACCGTGATGCCGGTCGCGGAGGCCGCCGCCGCGGCGTTCCCGCGCTGGGACGTGGACGAGAAGCGTGCCAAGCTGCTGCTGAACGGCGTGCGGCTGGACATGCCCTCCTACCCGCCGGGGCCGGTCGCGGTCTTCGGGCCCGACGGGACCTTCCTGGTGCTCGTGGAGGAGCAGAAGGGCAAGGCCAAGAGCCTCGCCGTCTTCGCCTGACGGGACGGGTTCCGCCCGTCCTTGATCCGGTTCCCCATCGTGGAGCGGGCAGCCCCCCGTGCCCGCTCCACGATCCCCCCTCTGGTGTCTGTCCACCGGAACCCGCTGAATCACCTGAATGGGCAGGCGCTCGGAGTGACTCAGGGGTGCACTTGGGGGCGCTTTTATTCCGAGATCTTCTCGCGCCGATCATCGCCGACCTAACGTCGGATCACGGGAAACGGTGACCGGTCGACGCTGGTGCGTATCTGCGATCCGGCCGGCTGCGAGGGACCGGGTTCGTCGCGGACGACCGCGGCACAGTAGTGACCAGCCATGAAGTGGTCGACGGACTTGCCCGGCTCGTCCTGTACGGAACAGGTGGCCGGAGCCGCTCCGTGGGGTCCCAGGCGATCACCGCGCTCCCGGAGCCGGCCCTCGCGCTCGTGCGCACCGGGGGCTCGATGTGCTCGGCGTGGAGCCGCTGCCGATCGTCCTGTGGGACCGGATCGAACCGGGTACGTACGCATCGCCGCCCATGGGTGGCGGGAGGCGCGGGTGCTGGGCGTGGTGCCCGTGACGTACGGCTGGAGCTGGCGCTCGGCACGGACGGCAGCGACGCCCTGCGGCTGCGCGGCGGTCGGCGGGCCTGTGCTCGATCCGCAGAGCGTCCCGCCCGGCCCTCAGGGGCACGGCGGTGCGGCGGCCGACCGGCTCAGGTGCCCGGGCGGGTCCACGAGGCCGCACGGCACTGTCTGGGGCCGGGGCAGGGGGGAACTGGACCGGGCTGTGGTCATCGGCCCGGGTGCGCGGCGGACCGTGGAGGCGGCGTCCACCGCGATGCCGATGCCGATGCAGGCCGCGGGTCGTGGGCATGGCAGTCTTAGACCTGCATAAGAGATACACCCACGTACACAGGTTCGGGCGAGGAGCGGTCACAGTGCAGCGCTGGCGTGGCTTGGAGGACATCCCCCAGGACTGGGGACGCAGCGTCGTCACCATCGGCTCCTACGACGGGGTGCACCGCGGACACCAGCTGATCATCGGCAGAGCCGTCGACCGGGCGCGCGAGCTCGGCGTGCCGTCGGTCGTCGTGACCTTCGACCCGCACCCCAGCGAGGTCGTACGGCCCGGCAGCCACCCGCCTCTGCTCGCCCCGCACCACCGGCGCGCGGAGCTGATGGCCGGACTGGGCGTGGATGCGCTGCTGATCCTGCCGTTCACCACCGAGTTCTCGAAGCTGGCGCCCGCCGACTTCATCGTGAAGGTGCTGGTCGACAAGTTGCATGCGCAGCTCGTCATCGAGGGCCCCAACTTCCGTTTCGGTCACAGGGCCGCGGGGAACGTGCAGCTGCTCACCGAGTTCGGCGCGACGTACGACTACGGCGTCGAGGTCATCGATCTGGTTCTGAGCGGCGAGGCGGGCGGCGGCGAGCCGTTCTCCTCCACCCTCACCCGCAGGCTCGTCGCCGAGGGCGATGTGGCGGGCGCCGCCGAGGTCCTGGGCCGCCCGCACCGGGTCGAGGGCATCGTCGTCCGCGGCGCGCAGCGCGGCCGCGCACTGGGCTTCCCGACGGCGAACGTGGAAACCCTGCCGCACACCGCGATCCCCGCCGACGGCGTGTACGCGGGCTGGCTGAACGTGGACGACGAGGCGATGCCCGCCGCGATCTCGGTCGGCACGAACCCGCAGTTCGACGGCACGGAGCGGACGGTCGAGGCGTACGCGATCGACCGCGTCGGTCTTGATCTGTACGGGCTCCATGTCTCCGTCGACTTCCTCGCGTACGTCCGCGGGATGCAGAAGTTCGACTCGATAGAGGACCTGCTGGTGGCGATGGCGGCCGATGTGAAGCGGGCCGGCGAGCTGATCGCAGCGCACGACCGCGGCTGACCTACGTCGGGTACGCCTCGGGCCGGAACCGCGGGATGCGGTCCCGGCCCAAGCCGTACAGGGCGCGGCTCCTCTTACACCTCCACGCCCGCCATCGCCTGCGCCCAGTGGCACGCCACCTGCGTCTCCCCGCTGCCCGCGAGCACCGGAAGGTCCTTCGTACGGCAGGCATCCGCCACCCCCGCCCGCTCGGCCTCGCCCGACGCGAGGACCTGGCAGCGGGCATGGAACCGGCAGCCGGACGGCACCTTGGCCGGGTCCGGCGGCTCGCCCGTGAGGATCACCGGCTCGCCCTCGGCCTCAGGCAGCACCGACAGCAGTGCCTGGGTGTAGGGATGCTGCGGAGCCGTGAGGATCTGCTCGACCTCGCCCGTCTCCACGATCCGGCCGAGATACATCACCGCGACCCGGTCGGCGATGTTCCACGCCAGCCCCAGGTCGTGCGTGACCACCAGTGCGGACAGCCCCAGTTCATCCCTCAGTTGCAGAAGCAGGGCCAGGATCTCACCGCGCACCGAGGCGTCGAGCGAGGCCACGGGTTCGTCGGCAACGATGAGTTCCGGTTCCAGGACGAGGGCGCCCGCGATCACGACGCGCTGGCGCTGCCCGCCCGACAGCTCGTGCGGATAGCGCAGGAAGAACCGCTCGGGAGGCCGCAGCCCCGCCCGCGACAGCGCCTCCGCGACCGCCGTCCGCTCATCCCCCGCGTACCCGTGGATCCGCAGCCCCTCCGCGACCGCGTCGTACACCGTGTGCCGCGGGTTCAGCGAGCCGCTGGGGTCCTGCAGTACGAGCTGGACGCGCTTGCGGTACGCCTTCAGGGCACGGCCCGAGTAGTCGAGCGGGTCGCCGCCGAACGTGACCCGGCCGGACGTCGGGGGGACGAGCCCCAGCAGGGAGCGCGCCAGCGTCGTCTTGCCGCACCCGGACTCGCCGACCAGCGCGACGATCTCGCCGGGCCGGATGTCCAGGTCGACACCGTCCACCGCGCGCGCCGTTGCGGCTCCGCGCCGGCCGGGGAAGGCGACCTTCAGTTCCTCCGCGCTCAGCAGGGGAGTGGGGGTGGTCATGTCGTGCTCCTTGCTTCCTCGGCACCCTGCCGGGGCGCGGCGCCGGCCGCCCCCGGCTCCACCAGCACACAGGCGGCCCGCCGCAGGGCATCCAACTCCCGCAGCTCCTGGTCCTGCGTGGTGCAGGAGTCCAGCGCCACCGGGCAGCGCGGATGGAACGTGCAGCCGGCGGGCAGCGCCGACGGGTCAGGCGGATCGCCGGGCAGCCCGCGGGGCGCGTACCGGGACGCCGGGTCCCCGATGCGCGGGAACGCGCCCGACAGGGCCTTGCTGTAGGGATGGTGCGCGTCCTCGTAGACCTGGGACGCCGGGCCCTCCTCCACCACTCGGCCCGCGTACATCACCGCGAGCCGGTCACAGGTGTCCGAGAGCACGGCCAGGTCATGGCTGATCATGATCAGACCCAGGTCCTGTTCGGACACCAGCTGCTCGATCAGGCGCAGGATCTGGGCCTGGATCATCACATCGAGGGCGGTTGTCGGCTCGTCGGCGATGATCAGGCCCGGATCGCAGGCGAGCGCCATCGCGATCATCACGCGCTGTCGCTGCCCCCCGGAGAGCTCGTGCGGGTAGGAGCCGGCGCGGGAGGCCGGCAGTCCCACCTGCTCCAGGAGTTCGCCGACCTTCTTCTTCGCCCCGGACGGGGTGGCCTTCCTGTGCAGCAGGATCGGCTCGGCGATCTGGTCCCCGATGCGGTGCACGGCGTTCAGCGAATGCATCGCGCCCTGGAACACGATCGAGGCGCCTGCCCAGCGCACCGCCCTGACCTGGCCCCACTTCATGGCGAGGACGTCCTCGCCGTTCAGCAGGATCCGGCCGGAGACCTTCGTCCCGGCGGGCAGCAGTCGCAGCAGTGCCAGCGCCAGTGTGGACTTGCCGCAGCCCGACTCCCCGGCGATGCCGAGCTTCTGGCCCGCGTCGACGGTGAGGTTCACACCGCGGACCGCGTGGGCACCCCCGGCGTACATGACCGAGAGGTCGCGGACGTCCAGCAGGGGCGCTTTCTGTGTGCTCGGTGTATTCAACGGGCCACCCCCAGTCTGGGGTTGAGGACGGACTCGATCGCGCGGCCGCACAGAGTGAACGACAGGGCCACCAGGGCGATGGCGACACCGGGTGGTGCCAGGTACCACCAGTCGCCCGCGCTCACCGCGCCCGCCTCACGTGCGTCCTGGAGCATGCCGCCCCAGGAGGTGATGGTCGGGTCGCCGAGACCGAGGAAGGCGAGCGTGGCCTCGGTGAGGATTGCGCTGGAGATCACGAGTGTGGTCTGCGCGAGCACCAGGGGCATCACGTTCGGCAGCACATGGCGGGTCATGATGTGCCCGTGCCCGCCGCCCAGCGCGCGGGCACGCTCGATGTACGGGCGTGACTCCACGGCGAGCGTCTGGGCACGGACGAGCCGGGCCGTGGTCGGCCAGGTCGTGACGCCGATCGCGATGATGATCGTCCAGATGGAGCGGTCCATCACGGTGGCGAGCGCGATCGCGAGAACCAGGGTCGGCATCACCAGGAACCAGTCGGTGACGCGCATCAGAACCGTCGAGTACCAGCCGTGGAAGTGGCCCGCGACGATCCCGACGACCGTGCCGATCGCCACGCACAGGAACGCGGCGAGCAGCCCCACGGTGAGCGAGACGCGCGCACCCCACACCAGGAGTGCCAGGACGCTGCGTCCGAACTGGTCGGTACCGAGCGGGAATTCTCCGCTGGGCGATTCGAGGGCGCCGCCCGGTGCGGCGGTGACGCTCTGCGAGTCGGCGCCGGCCAGCGCGGGCGCGAACACGGCGATCAGCGCGATCAGGATGAGCCCGCCCAGCCCCCACAGGCCGCCCCGGTGTGTGCGGTACTCCCGCCAGAAGCGGGCCAGGGACTGGCGCTTACGGGCCCGGGCCAGGGCGCGCGGGTTCGTGGTCACGCCCGCTTCGTTCTGCACGGGCAATGGTTCGGTCGTCATCGGCCCACCCGGGGATCGAGCAGCGGATACAGCACGTCGGCGAGGGTGTTCGCCAGGATCACCGCAGTGGCGAAGACGAAGAACAGCCCTTGGACGAGGGGAAGGTCGGGAACACTCAGCCCCTGGTAGAAGAGACCGCCGAGACCGGGCCAGGAGAACACCGTCTCGACCAGGATCTGGCCCGCCACCACATGCCCCAGGTTCACGAACATCAGGGTGAATGTCGGCAGCATCGCGTTCGGGACGGCGTGCTTGCGCCGTACGACGTCGTCACGGAGCCCCTTTGCGCGGGCCGTCGTCAGATAGTCGCTGCCCATCTCGTCGAGGAGCGAGGAACGCATCACGAGAAGCGTCTGCGCATAGCCGACCGCGACCAGTGTGATCACGGGAAGCACCAGGTGATGGGCGACATCGACGACGTACGCGAAGCCGGTCTCCCCGCCCGACTCCAGGCCCCCCGTCGGGAACATGCCGGGGATCGGGCCGATGCCCACCGAGAAGACGATGATGAGCAGCAGGCCGAGCCAGAACGACGGCACCGAGTAGAGCGTGAGCGCGAACGCGGTGTTGAAGCGGTCGCTGCGGGAGCCGTTGCGCCAGGCCGTACGGGTGCCCAGCCAGATGCCGAGCGCCGTGTAGAGGACGTAGGCCGTGCCGGTGAGCAGCAGCGTTGCCGGGAGCGCCTCGGTGATCTTGTCGATGACGGGGGCGTGGAACTGGAACGAGGTACCGAAGTCCCCGGTCAGCGCGTCACCCACGTAACTCGTGAACTGCTTCCAGAGCGGCTGGTCGAGGCCGAACTGGTGTCTGAGCGAATCCAGCTGTTCGGCGGAGACGCGGCGGCCGCCGGTCATCTGCTTCACAGGGTCGCTGGGAATGAGCCGGAAGAGGAAGAAGCTGGTGACCAGAACGGCGAACAGCGAGACGACCGCTCCCGCGATCTTGGCTGCCACGTACTGGAGATAGGCCTTGGTGTTGCGCGCCCGTGGGCCGCGGGCGGCCGACGGCCCGGCCGGAGCCGGGCCGTCGGTGTCCGCATCCGCGTTCTGCACGAGCGCCGGAGTGCTGTCAGCTGTCATGGGGAACTCTCGTTACTCGTGCTGCCCTTGGAGGGACCGGCGGGGAGGGTGTCATGACCCCGTGCTGCCGGTCCCTCTCATCCCGTCCGCGTGACTATTCGCGGTCCTCCGCCGTGGACCGGCGACGACGCGTCATGAGGAACCCGCCACCGGCGAGCACCATCAAGGCGACGACGATGCCGATGACGACACCGGTGGAGTTGCCACCGCTGTCACTGCCCGAACCGCTCTTGCCGTCAGCCGCCGGAACGGCCGACCACCAACTCCAGTACCCATCCTGGCCGTAGATGTTGCCGGCCGCCTCGGGCATGGTGGTGATGGACTTGATCTGGTCCGTCCGGTACGCCTCGACCGCGTTCGGGTACGCGATGATGTTCATGTACCCGGAGTCGTACAACCACGACTCCATCTGTTTGACGGTGTCAGCCCGCTTGGCCGGGTCGTACTCGGCGAGCTGCTTCTTGTACAGCTTGTCGTACGTCTTGTCGCAGATGAAGTTGTCCGTGGCGGCGCTCTCCTTGGCCTTGGCGGGCAGCGCGGAGCAGGTGTGGATACCCAGGACGAAGTCCGGGTCCGGGTTGACGGACCAGCCGTCGAACGCGAGGTCGTACTCACCGGCGTACCAGGGCACGGAGACGTCGTCGAGGCAGTCCACCTTCAGCCCGATGCCGAGCTTGCCCCACCACTCCTTGAGGTACTTGCCGATCGCCTTGTCGTTGGGGTCCGTGGCATGGCACAGGATGCGCAGGTCGAGCGGCTTGCCGTCCTTGCCGACACGCTGGTCGCCCTTGAGCTTGTAGCCCGCCTGGTCGAGCAGCTCGGCCGCCCGGGCCGGGTCGTAGGCCAGCGTCTGGCTGTCGGACGGCTGCCAGAAGTAGTCCCCGTAGCGCGGCGGAATGTACCCCTGGCCCTCGACGGCGTGACCCTGGAAGACCTTGTCGATGATGGTCTTGCGGTCGACCGCGAGGAAGAGCGCCTGGCGCACCTTCTGGTCGAGCAGGGCCTTGTTGCCGTTGCCGAACTTCTTGCCGTCCTTGGTCTGCGCGCCCGGGTTGGTCGCCAGTGCGAAGAAGCGGCGGCCCGGCCCCTCGTTGACCTTGATGTTCTTGTCGCCCTTGAGGGACGCGGCCTGGGCAGGCGTCAGCGCGGGGGCGCCCGCGACGAATGACACCTCGCCCTTGCGCAGCGCGGCGACCGCGGCGTCCTGGTCCTTGTACGTCTTGAAGACGAGCTCGTCGAACTTGGGCGCACCGCGCCAGAAGTTCTTGTTGGCCTTGAGCTTCACATACTGGTCGACCTTGTAGTCGGTCAGGATGAACGGCCCGTTCCCCACGATGGGGAACGTCGTGTCGTTGTTGAACTTCGAGAAGTCCCCGACCTTCTCCCAGACGTGCTTGGGAACGATAGGCACATCGAGCGCGGCCATGGTGGCCTGCGGTTCCTTGAGCTCGATGACCAGCTTGTCCGGGCTGGGTGCCGTGACCTTCCTGAAGTTGGCGACGAAGTTGCCGTTGGCCTGCGCGGCGCCCTCGTCGGTCATCATCTTGTTGAAGGTCCACGCCGCGTCCTCGGCGGTGGCCTGCTGCCCGTCCGCCCACTTGGAGTTGGACCGAATGGTGTACGTCCAGGTCAACTTGTCCGCGGACGGCTCCCACTTGGTGGCGAGGCCGGGGATCGTGTGGTTGTCCTTGGCGTCGTAGTTGGTGAGGTAGTCGTACATGAGCCGGAGGACGCTGGTGCTCATGAGCCGCTGAGCGAGGAACGGGCTCAGCGAGTCGACGCTCTGCGCGACCGCGACAGTCAGCGTCGTCTTGCCGTTGTCGGCGGCCTGTGCCTGCTGAGGCGCGGCGCCGAGGGGCATCCCCGGGACGATCGACCCGGCGGCCAGGGCAAGGGCCGCGGCACCGGAAGCCAGGAGGGTACGCAGACGTGAGCGTGGCTGAGCGGAGGGTGGTGGGACTCTTGTGACCATGGACAGGGACCTCGCGTCATGACTCGCACGGAGAAGGCGGGTTGATCTCTGGTTCGCCAGCTGGTGAAGCGAAGGTTTATCAGCGGTGGTCGAGCCGCGTCAACGGTGTGCCAAATGGCGTGTGGGCTGCAGGAATGCGAAGAGGGCCCGCACCGTGGGAACGGTGCGGGCCCTCATTGGTCGAGACCTCTGATGCCTTACTGCTGAGGCGCTGGCGGCAGCTGCTGCCAGCCGTTCTGCTGCCCGCCGGGGCCCGATTGCGGCGGGTAGGGCTGCTGGGTCTGCTGCCCGCCGTACGGCTGCTGGGGCGGGTACGGCTGTCCCAGGCCCTGGGGCTGCTGAGGCTGCTGGGGCGGATACGGCTGACCCGGTTGCTGCGGTACGTACTGCTGCTGACCGGGCATCGGGTGTCCGGGCATCGGCGGAGCGTACTGCGGCGGCGGGTTGCTGCCGTCCGAGGTCCACAGCCCCTGCTGCTGCTGGGCGCGGGCGAAGTCCTCGGCCACCATCGCGGAGAGGTTGAAGTACGCCTCACGCGTCTTCGGGCGCATCATGTCGAGGTCGACCTCGGCACCGGCCGACAGATGCTCGTCGAACGGCACGACGACCACACCCCGGCAGCGGGTCTCGAAGTGCTGCACGATGTCATCGACCTTGATCATCTTGCCGGTCTCGCGGACCCCGGAGATGACGGTGATCGACCGCTGCACCAGATCCGCGTACCCGTGCGCCGAGAGCCAGTCCAGCGTGGTGGAGGCGCTGGACGCACCGTCGACCGACGGTGTCGAGATGATGATCAACTGATCGGCGAGGTCCAGCACTCCGCGCATCGCGCTGTAGAGCAGACCGGTGCCCGAGTCGGTGAGGATGATCGGGTACTGCCTGCCGAGGACGTCGATCGCACGCCGATAGTCCTCGTCGTTGAAGGTCGTCGAGACCGCCGGGTCCACGTCGTTGGCGATGATCTCCAGGCCGGACGGCGCCTGCGAGGTGAAGCGGCGGATGTCCATGTACGAGTTGAGGTACGGGATCGCCTGGACCAGGTCACGGATGGTCGCCCCGGTCTCGCGGCGCACCCGGCGGCCGAGCGTGCCGGCGTCCGGGTTGGCGTCGATGGCGAGGATCTTGTCCTGCCGCTCGGTGGCCAGGGTCGCGCCGAGCGCGGTGGTCGTCGTGGTCTTGCCGACGCCGCCCTTGAGGCTGATGACCGCTATCCGGTAGCAGGACAGCACGGGTGTACGGATCAGGTCGAGCTTGCGCTGCCGCTCGGCCTCTTCCTTCTTGCTGCCCAGCTTGAATCGGGACGCAGCGGAAGGCGCGCGGCTGCTCTTCGCCTTCTGCTTGCCCCGGACCAGACGGTCGGAGGAGAGCTCGACGGCCGCCGTGTAGCCGAGCGGAGCACCCGGTACGGACCGCTCGCGCTGGTCATGCGTGACCGCCGTCGGCCAGGCCGTCCCAGTCCGCGGATCCACGGGCGGTCCCTGCGGCGGATGCTGCTGCTGAGGCTGTTGCTGCGGCAGCTGCTGGTGAGAGGGCGGCTGCGGGGCGACCGGGGCGGGCACGTGGGGAGCTCCCTGGACCGGCCGCTGGGGCGCCTGGGGCTGGGGTGCCTGGTGGGGCTGGGGCGACTGCGGGAATCCGTAACCGCCCTGTGGGGCCTCCTGCTGTGCGGGCCACTGGGGTGCCTGCGGTGACTGAGGCGGCTGGGGGAATCCGTAGCTGCCCTGCTGCGGTGGTGTTCCCTGAGGGGGCGGCTGCGGTGCGGGCTGCGGGAACGGCGGTGCCTGGGGTGCCTGCGGTGTCTGGGCAACGTTCGGGAATCCGTACCCACCGGGCGCTTCGCTCGCCGGGGCGGGAGCCGGAGCCGTCGCGGGCCACTGCGGCGCCGGCTGGGGCGTGTTGGGGTGCCCGGTGGCGGGCTGGAATGTGGGCGGCAGGGGCGGCAGACCGCCTTGCGCGGGCGGCGCCGGGGTCCACGGCGTCGGTGGAGCCGCGGGCGTGGCGTCCTGACGCTCCGGAGCCGGAGCGGCGGGCGGCGTGGCGTCCTGAGGTGCCGGAGCGGAAGCGGCGGCCGCGGGCACGGAGTCGGCGGGCGCATCGGACGGAGCGTCGGCGCCGTCATCCGGAGCTTCCTCGGCAACGGAGTCCGTACCGTTGTCGGCCGCCGCGTCGGAAGGCTCTGCGGCATCGGTCCGGCTGGACTGCTTGCTGGACTGCTCGGGCTGCTCGGACCGGACGGAATCCGACGGTACGGAATCGGCTCCTGCCGTCACACCCGCGTCCGTACCGGCCGGGCCGCCGTCAGGGCCTTCGGAACCGGCACCGGATGCGACCCGCCCCCCGTCCGCAGCCGCCTCCCGCTCCGCGATCTCGCGCTTCAGCGCGGCAGGTGAGAACCGCATGGTCGCGCCGCTCTCCACATCACCGCCCCCGAACGGATCCGGCGCACTGTTTCCCGCGCCCTCCGCAGGGGCGGGCGAAGGAGCGGCGGCGGAAGCGACAGGAGGCGTCTGACCCACAGGGGCCACAGGGGCCACAGGCGGAACGGGCGCAGGCGCGGGCGGCGCCGGGGTCCAGTCGGGTTCGAAGTCGCCCCCGACCGGCAGCCCGGGCGCGGACACCGGCGCCCCATGGGGCGGCGGAGGCGGCGCCAGGTGCGTTCCGGCCCCGCCCGACGAGTCCCCCGGCGCGTTCTGCGTGTACCAGGCGGGCGGGGTGTAGTCGATGGTGAACTCACCCGTCATCTCGGCGGGCTCCGCGTCGGACGACTCGTCGACGGGCCTGCTCCAGCCCCCTCGGATTTCGTCCCGATCGCCGTTCACTTTGCCTCCTGGTGTGGTCGAGCACCCTTGTGCCGTGGTGGGTGGGGGCGGCCGTTCCCGTATTCCGAACCGCCCGGCTCTCCCCCTCGGGGCGCGCATTGCCTGCCCGCAGGTCTTCTGCCGCGCCCGGACCCACCCTAATCGTCATCGGGCCCGCTCCGGCAAGCCGTTCGGCTCGGCAGAAACCATCCAGTAGGTCACGAACCGTCCTCAAGTGCCCCGATAGGGCAGCGTGTACGATCCGAAGCGGTCAACTCGGCACATACTCAGGCGTGGTGAGAGGGTGGCCATCGCCTCCGGACAGCCACCCTCACCTGACCCCTGCCTACGTGAGGTCGAACTCACCGTCCCGTGCGCCCAGGACGAAGGCACGCCACTCGGCCTCCGTGTACCGCAACACGGTCTCCGGTTCCAGCGACGAGCGCATGGCGACCGCACCATTCGGCAGGTGCGCGATCTCGACCCGTTCCTCGACGTTCTCGGTCCCCGGTGCGCTCAGCCACTCCACATCCGAGATGTCGAGAGCGTAGAGCTCTTCCTTTTCCTGCTGGGTGCCCATGGCGGCGTCCCTTCGATCGAACCGTGTCGTTCCCTGGCCATCCTCCCTGGAAGCGGCAGGCCCGGGGTTGCGAACGAAACAGTATTCAGTCCATCCGGCGAGCAGTGCCCAGCAGGCCGCTCTCGATATCCGTCGCGCTGGTCATCACCCAGTGGCGCTCGCGGCCCGCCACCCAGAGCGTGACACCGTCCGCCAGGGTGGGCAGGGCCTCGATCTCGGCCCGAGCGAGCCCCAGGATCCGGCCGATCTGATCCGCCTCGGCGGGCGAGACCCGCTGGACACCCACGAGCGTCGACGCCCGCATCAACCGGGGCGCCACAGGACTCAGATAGGGCAGCAGCGTCAACACCGACTGCCAGGGCGAGGACACCACCCGGCCACGGGGCGGGCGCATGCCACAGTCGCGCACCACCACCACCGGGCTGCCCACGGTCGCTCCGGTCGGCGGAACCTGGCCTACGTCATGGAGGGAGACGCACTCAAGACCGGCACCAGCGGCTTGCGCCAGAGTGGTCCAGGCCTGGGTCCGCCCGGTCTCGACCGCTACCCGCGCACCCGTGGCCGCCGCGCGCAGCGCCAGCACCTGAGCGGTCCACAGGCCGCCGATCAACAGGACGTCGTACGGCGCCGGGCGGTGGAACCCGATCATCTGCGTGCGCCCCTCGGCATCGCTGCCGATGATCACGCCGTCGTCCCCGACCGGCAAGGACAGCGCGCCCAGGTGCTCCGCCGCCAGGGTGTGCCCCGCGTGGCGAGGGCCGCGCAGTCCTCGCCTCGGCTCGGTGCGATGCGTCACTGTGCGCCTCCCAGCGGGAGCGTCGCCAGCACGCCCGGCAGTTGCTCGCGGTCCAGTCGCACCAGACCGACCTTGGCGTGCCGTGCGGCTTGCTCCAATGTCCTTCGCACCCCGACCAGTTCGGTGTCGGAGCCGCCGGTGATCCGTACGTGACCGGACACGGACACATCGCCCTGGTGTGAACCGCGTCGCACCGTCAGGCTGAAGGTCGTCGCATAAGCGGGGACCAAGGTCAGCAGCGATACGAGGCGGGGGAGAGGAGTCGCCCCCCGGCCCAACTCGGGCCAACGGTCCACCGCATAGACAGTGTGCCAACGGTCGTCGCACCGCCAGACCCTCGATGTTTCCATCGTCCGCCGCTGCGGCGCGGCATCCTGGCGTCCGGCGCGGGCCGACAGGATGGGACTGGCACACGCGGATGTCGCCACGGCGGAGTGCAGCTCTTCCTGGTCCAGCACCACGGCCCGGAATCCGGCGCCGGTGATCCGGCTCGCCACGTGGTCCGCGACCCGAACGAGACAGCGCTGAGCTCCGCCGATTCCGCCGCCGCGTGCCTCGACCGCCTCCTGGCACAGTTCCGGATCCAGTTTCACAGCCACCCAGGTCATCCGCACCGCGGGCGCCCCGGTCTGCTCCTGAAGGGGGGCGTAGGAGAGCCGCGCCGCCGACTGCTGCGGCAGATGCTGCGCCGGAGCGGGGCGTACCTGCTGCACGAGCTGCGCGGACTCCAGCACGATGTCGTCCACAGAGAGGGCATCGCCGAGGAGGGACAGCGGGAGCGCCCGCGCACCGCGCGCCTGGCGGAGCGATTCACCGCCGGCCTCGACCCGTACGACAGCGGTCAGGAACGTGCCGTCCCCGAGCATGCCCACCGTGCGGCGGTCCCGGTCGACGTAGATGTACGGAGCGAATCCCGGCACACTTTCCGCCACCGGCGCCAGCTGCGGCTCCGCACCCACGGCGGGCGCCACGGCGGTCCGCCTGCGATCGCGGAGGGCGAGTGTCGTCGACAGCCAGTCCTGCACGGCGCGGCCCCGGCGACGTACCACCGTGAGAAGCACCAGCAGGCAGGCGACCGTGACTGCGGGCACCAGCCAGATGCCGCCGAGCACGGCTCCCACCGCGGCGACCGCCAGAGCCGCCTCGACGAGCACCATCTGCCGCAGTACGGGACCGATGCGACCGTTCCGCGAGATCGGCCGCAGAGTCGTCGCCGCAGGGGCGTTCACCGACGGGGTGGGTGCTGCGCCGTCCGGCTCGTTGCCGTGTTGCCTTCGGGAAGGGCTGGACGTTCGATGGGTAGACCGCCCCGTGCGCTCGCGCGTCGCTGCACCCATCGCCGCATTGCCCCCTCGTGTCCCTGTCTACCGTTTCTTTTCACGGGCGTTGACCGGGCGATCACCCTAACCTGAGGAGTGGCGGTCAAGCGCCAACAGGCATAGTAGGGGGCCCGGTCGACGGCGGTGGCCCACAGTGTGTGTGGGAGCCTGGTCGCCCACTGGGGAAAAGGGGCAGCGGACAGATGGCATCACGGCGGGACGAACTCAACGCCTACACCTTCGCGAAGCGGAGGTTGATCGCACAGTTCCTGCAACCCAACCCGACCGGCTCGGAGGAGGGTGCACCGCGCCCCCTGCGTGCGGTGATGCCCGGTGCGATCGTCGGCGTCGTCATCCTTGCGGCGTTCGGAGCCTGGGGGATGTTCAAGCCCGTAGCACCCCAGAACTGGGACACCCCCTACGAGAATGTCATTATCGCCAGCAAATCCACCACGCGTTATGTGGTGTTGAAAACCGATGGCAAGACGCAACTCCACCCGGTGCTGAACATGTCCTCCGCCAAGCTGCTCCTTGCCCCGGACAAGGGCAAGGTCATCAACGTCGACGAATCGGTCCTCGACAACGGCACGATCCCCCACGGCGCCACCCTTGGCATCCCTTACGCCCCCGACCGGCTGCCGGCCAAGGACGAAGCCGGATCGAAGAAACGGTGGGCCGTCTGCGAGCGGCCCGGCGAGGGCGGCAGGGCCATCCAGAAGGCGGCGTTCGTCTTCGCCGAGCGCGAGCAGAAGAAGACCGAGGGCGCGGGGCGGCTGCACGGCGGTGAGCTGATGTACGTCGAGGGACCGGGACCGGACAGGACCCGCTACATCGTGGACGCCGCGGGTACGGCGTACAGGATGACGAAGGACGAACTGCTGCTGCGCACCCTGGTCGGCGACGGCCGCGCCCCCCAGCGAGTCTCCGCCGCGTGGCTGGACACCCTGCACACCGGAGACGCGGTCGACTTCCCGACCGTCCCCGGAACCCCCGGCGCCGACGCGGGCATCCCGGGGAAGCTGCCGCCCGAGGCGAACAAGGTGGGCACGGTCCTCGCGGCGACATCCGGCACCAGGACCCAGCAGTACGTGGTCCTGCCTGGCCGGGTCGCCCCCGTATCGGACTTTGTCGCGAAGCTCCTGCTCAGCAGCCGGGCCCTGGTCAACCTTGGCCAGGACGGCAAGGAGAGGCCTGTCAGCGCCGGAGCGTTCGAGCCCGGCGATGCCTTCGGGCAGGACATGAACTGGCCCACGAGCGCGCCGACGCCCGTCAACTCCGCGAGCGCCGCGGCCGGCAGCCGTAACACCGTGTGCAACGTTCTGCGCGATGTCGCCACGAAGGACGGGGCCAGCACGCTCAGCACGTGGGCGGGCACGAGCTTCCCCGCAACGCTCCCCACCGGCTCCAGCAGCGCCTACGTCACCCCCGGATCAGGGCAGCTCTTCCGGCAGTTCAAGGGGTCCAGCGCCGACTCCGGCCCCCTCTTCCTGGTCACCGACACCGGTCTGCGCTACGCCATGCAGTCCAATGGCGACAGCGTGCAGGACGACTCCGGCATCGGCGAATCCGGCACGAAGGAGGAGAGAGAACAGCGTCAGCAGGAGGCACAACAGGCGCAGAACCGGCTGGGGTACAAGGACGTCGATCCCGCGCCCATTCCGGCTGCCTGGTCCACGTTCCTGCCGACGGGACCGCGTCTGTCGACCGGCGCCGCCCGCCAGCCGCAGGGTTCGTGAGGAGTGACCACGTGACGACGCACCGCTCTCCTCGCCCCCGGCGCCTGCTGACAGCCGCGGCTGCCACCGCCGTCCTCTTCATCACGCTGCCCGTACTGCCCGCGGCCGCGGACGATTCCACCCAGTGCACCTTCCCCTCGAAGAAGTACGCGGGCCGCCCCTGGGCACTCCAGCGCGTCCTGATGGACGAGCTGTGGAAGCAGTCCACCGGAAAGGGCGTACGGGTAGCAGTCATCGACACCGGCGTCGACGTCAAGAACCCTCAGCTCACCAAGGCCGTGGACACCGGGAGTGGCCGCAACTTCCTGCCGAAGAACCTCAAGGACGAGAATGGCGGCAAGATCGAGCGCGGCAAGGAGAACGGCACCACCGACACGGTCGGTCACGGCACCAAGGTTGCCGGAATCATTGCCGCGCGAGAGGTGAAGGGCACCGGCTTCACCGGCCTCGCCCCGGACGCGACGATCATCCCGATCCAGCAGAACGACGCCGAGGGTCACGGAACGGCGGAGTCACTGGCCGCTTCCATCCGGTACGCCGCCGACGAGGCGGAGGCGGACGTCATCAACATCTCCCAGGACACGGCCAACGCGGTGAAGCCTGCGCCCGTCCTCAAGCAAGCGGTTGACGCCGCCCTGGTCAAGGGGATCGTGGTTGTGGCCTCGGCCGGCAACGACGGGCTGGGCGGCAACGTCAAGGAGACCTACCCGGCCTCGTACGACGGCGTCCTGGCCGTGGCCGCGTCGGACCGCAACAACGAACGGGCGGCCTTCTCCCAGTCCGGCGAGTTCGTGGGCGTGGCTGCCCCCGGCGTGGACATGATCTCGACGGTCCCCGGTGGCGGACACTGCGCCGACAACGGCACCAGCTTCTCGGCTCCGTACGTCGCAGGAGTCGCCGCCCTCATCAAGGCCAAGCACCAGGGCTGGACGCAGAAGCAGATCGTCGCCCAGATCCAGCAGACGGCGGAACGCTCGGTCGCGGGACACGACCGTCTGGTGGGCTGGGGCGTCGTCGACCCGGTGCGTGCCCTGACCGAGGACGACAAGCCCATCGAACACCCCATTGCGAACGAAGGTGTGAGCAAGGGCGAAGCATCGACACCTGCTGAACTCCACCTGGGCGAAACGGCGGACGAACGCAACGCACGCCTGGCGACCTACGTGGTGGTGGGCGGGGCAGTACTGGTCGCCGCGATAGCGGGTACGGCCGTGGCTGTGCGCGATACCCGACGGCGGTCCAGGCGGCTGGGACGAGTGAACCATGCTTGACGTGGCGTCAACCGGGGATCGGTCTGCGGAAGTTACGTGACGCACAAAAGACTTGGCCTGTTGTAGCCAGTGGCTAGAGTTTATGGAATGAGGTCAGACTTGTTCACGCGGGTGCGGTAGCAACGAGTGACGGTCTGAGCAAACGGGGAATCGGGGAGGGGAAGGATCGTGGCCGGTCCAGGCGGTGGCGGGGGAGGCTCGGGCGACCTCCGGCGTGGTGTTGGCGCGCTGGAGAAGTTCAGGGGGCGTGTCGATACGCTGCTTGCGGAGCTCGAGGGTTCGCCAGCCGGTAAGTCGAAGATTGCGGCGCAGACGGTTTCGCGCGCTGCCCTGAGTGGTCAGAACGCGTGCTTCGCGGAGGCGGACGGGCTGTACGCGCAGTACAACCGCGTCCACGAGGCGCTCGTCTCGCTCTCCAAGTCGCTGGGCGACCAGATCGAATACCTGAGCCTCGGCGTGCACGCGGCGGCCGTCGGCTTCGACAACGTGGACGACGACGTGCGGCGCCGGTTCTACGAGATCCAGGTCCTCCTGGACAAGGAGCACGAGAAGGCGCAGACCGACAAGGCCGACAAGCCTGAGCAGGCGCGCTCCGACAGCAAGACCGGCTCTGCCTACGACGACCTGGGTGATAGCTGATGAGTGACGACAAGCAGCCGGAGCTGACTCCCAAGGAACAGCACACGCAGGACAAGCAACGCGTCCAGACCCAGCTGATCGCCACTGATGTCAACCGGCAGGTCCAGAACGTCATGGAGTCCTTCGGCTTCGGGCGTTCGGGTTCCTCAGGACGGACTTCGTTCGAGGGCCACGAGCTCAACGCGATGATCGACCTGATCGAAAACTCCAATCCGGAGCACCTCGAAGACGCGGGTGAGGCGCTCTTGAAGGCAAGGACGGCCATCAAGGACGCCGCGAAGGAGCTGGGCGACTTCATCGGGGATGTCGACTGGGAGGGCGAGTCCGGAACCGCCTTCCGCGACTGGGGCAATGGCCTGGTTGCCCACGCCACGAGGCTGGGCGACTTCGCGGAGGCGGCCGGCACGCAGATCATGGTCGCGGGCACGGGCCTCGCCTCGGTGCGTAACTCGCTCCCGCCCCGTGACAACCGCGTCAGTCGCAAGTCCCCTGAGGAGATCGAGGCCCCGAAGCGGATCGAGGGCAACCCGGAGTACGCCGCGGCGGTGAGGGTCGAGAAGGACCGCCAGGAGGCCATCAACCAGGCGAACAGGCTGGCTTCGTACTACTCGGTTTCGGCGGAGACGCTGGCGGCGCAGGAGCCGCCGCGGTTCGACAAGCAGCTTGATGTTGCGATGCCGCGGCCGCAGGGGCGCATCCGAGTAACCGACTCCGGGAGCTCATCGGCAGGCTCCGAGAGGTTGAGTAACAGCACGACACCAGGGACCGCAGAGCACGTCGTCGCGAGCGGTTCGACCAACGTGAGTGCTACTGCCAGTCAAGCTGCTATTGGGATGCCCGTAACGGCACCGGTATCGAGCGAGGGCACCTCGACGGAGATCAACAGCGTGGCCACACCACCGGCTCCCGTGACGGCTCCCGGTCCATCTCCAGTTCCTTCGGCCACAGGTCCGGTCAGTTCCGGAGCACGCTCGACTCCGCCCGTAGCGAATGGTTTTGTGAATCCCGTGACGGGCGGCTCGCGGTGGTCCCAGGGATCGACAGGCCTGCCCAGGAAAGTCGCACAACCTGGGGGCAGCGGGCCCAGAGCCAGCGGCTCCACCAGCAGTGGCCCTGCGGCGAATGGTCGCGCCGGAGCCCCTGTGGGGCGTCCGGCTCCCATGGGTGGGGGTTCGGCCTCAGGCACATCCGGACGCGGGGGCAATCAGTCGCCTGTTGCCGGTCGATCTGGTGCGACTGGCAACAGGCCCGTGGCAGGAGGTCATGCAGGTAGGTCCGGAGCTTCCGGCCCGCTTGCAGGTCGAGGGAGCGGCATCGTAGGTGGGACCCCACAGCGCCCCGTTCCGGGCGCGGGTACGTCCGGGGCGGCTCGTGGTGTTCCGCGCGGCACAGTCATCGGAGCCGGAGGAGCGGCACAAACGGGTGGCTCTGCTGGACGTGCAGGGCAGCGGGGAGTCATCGGAGCCGGCGGAGCGAGCGGCGCGCCCCGCCCCGGTGGGCGGGGCACTCCCAGCGCCAACGGAGTCGTGGGTACGCCTCGTGGTGGTGCTGCCGGGACCGGCTCGGGCGCAAAGGGCTTCACAGTTGGGGGAGCAGGCCTGGTGCGTGGGCCCGCAGGCCGACGTGACTCTGACGATGAGGGCCAGGATGGCGGTACGGCACGTCCGGACTACCTGACGGAGGACAGAGAGACGTGGGAGGCCGGACGGCGTGGAGTCGCACCTCCGGTGATCGAGTAGATACAGGGAAGGTTCGAAAATCAGGATGGCAGCAGGAATGAGCCAAACCCGGAAGCGCCGCATGCCTGTCGGCTTGCGTGGGCGTCTGCTCAGCACGATGGCAGTGTTTGCTGCTTGGAGTATGGGATTCGCAGGGGCCGTTCCCTCTGCGGTCGCGGCGGACGTGCAGTCCAAGCAGTGGTATCTCGGCCCGATGCATGCGGAGGAGATGTGGAAGGTCACCACGGGCGAAGGCATCAAGGTTGCTGTCATCGACACCGGAGTCAATGCGTCCACGCCTTCTCTGAAGGGGCAGGTCCTGAAGGGGTTTGACGCTACAGGGACCGACGGCGATGAGCACGACGACTATGACGGGCACGGCACAACGATGGCTGAGTTGATTGCCGGAACGGGCAAGGGTGGGGGCCTGCGAGGCCTTGCACCAGGTGCGAAGATCATCCCGATGAGGATCACCGATACGGATTTCCAGAATGAGCATTCGGTGAATGCGCATGACACGGCGGATGCAATCCGGGCCGCAGCGGACAGCGATGCGCAGATCATCAGCATGTCGTTTGCTAGTGACTTCCCGGGCCGAGAAGAGCGAGAAGCCGTCAAGTACGCGCAAAGCAAGGGGAAACTGTTCTTCGCAGGGGTTGGGAACAATGCCAAGAAAGGCAATAAGGAACAATTTCCCGCCTCGTATCCGCAGGTAGTCGGTGTCGCTGCAACTGACAGCAGTGGCAAAGTTTCCACGTACTCTCAGCACGGGGACGCCGTAGATATTGCCGCCCCGGGAGATGGGATTCCGACGTGGTGCGATGCGAAGTTTCAGGGCTATTGCGACTCTGAGGGCGGGACCAGCCAAGCCACTGCCATCACCTCGGCATCAGCCGCCCTGATTTGGTCCGCCCACCCCGACTGGACGGCCAACCAAGTTCTCAACGTCCTCTTCGATACGGCTGGACGAGGAGATTGGGAGAAGGGCACCCTCAGTAATTACCTCGGCCACGGCATCATCCGTCCAGCCGTCAACATCCTGAGGGGCAAGGGAAACCCTGGAGCTCCTGACATCAGCCCCCTCACCAAGGAAAATACGTCCGGTTCCTCGGCCTCCCCTGCCCCGTCCGCATCAGCTTCGTCACAGCCCGACAAGAATGAGAAGGCTGATGACGCGGCCATGGCAGGCTCCAGCGCTGAGAAGGACGACAACAGTCAACTGGGCCTGATCCTCGGCGGAGCGGCAGCGGTAATCGTGCTCGGCGGGGGAGCCTTCGCGCTCGCCCGTAAGCGCCGCAGCGCCTGACTGGCCGTAGGTTCTTCACCCGTACCCACCGGCGAGTAAAGCCGGACCGAATAAGAGCACCAGGAAGGAAGCCGAAAAAATGGCCGATCAAAAGCTCTCAGATGCCGCTCTCCTCAAGCTGGAGGGTGAGCTCTCCACGCGCTTCGACTCCGTGAAGGGCCAGCTGAAGACGCTGCAGGCGACGATCGACAGCCTGGAAGGCGCTTGGAAGGGAATCGGCGCCGGCGCCTTCAACGCCAAGCAGGAAGAGGTCAATCGGAAGATGGTCAGCATCGCCCATCGGCTCCTCAATTTCCAGGAGGCCATCAAGGCGGCGCGAACCATTTCAGGTAACACCGAAGACGAAATCAAGCAGGCCCTCCAGGGTGTCGACGTCGTCAGCGGTTACTCGGGCGACGCGACGGCGGAGGCCAGGACCTCGAACCTCAACAACTTCTGACCTGGCTGCGCCCGCACCACGTACGAGCCAGTCACACCAAACCTAGATAACACGGGAGGACCGCATGCCGAACAACAACGACGGCACGATGGTTGTCACTTACGCGAGCCTGGACCTGGCCGCCGGGGCCATCGACCGGCAGAGCAAGCAGCTCCAGGAGGACCTTGCGTCCATCAAGCGGATGATCGCCAATGTGTCCGAGCTCTGGGTGGGCGAAGCCAAGAGCGCCTATGACACCGCTCAGCGCGGCTGGGACAACGACGCCACAGCGATTCACACCGCCCTGAGCGAGATCTCTCGCAAGGTGCGCGAGGCGGGGACTGCTTACCAGGCCGGCGACAAGCGGGCGAGGGCCAACTTCGAGTAATTCTCGACAGGACACAGTCAGGGTGGGCACGCACGGGAGGTGCCCACCCTGACCTGTGCCCCGAACACCAAGCCGATTACAGCGCGGCGTCCTTACCATCAGGCGGGGTGATGTCACCGGGCCCCGGAGTAGGCCCCTCCCCGATGGTCAGCAGGTACGGGGCGAGAGAGCTGATCTCTGTCAACTCGCTCGCGTAATCAGGGTGGTTGGTCCCGGCCACACCAGGCATCCGTTGCTTCCCGGACGCAGGGAAATCAGCTGGGCCGCACGGTCGGGAGTGCGCAGCGACATCCGGAACCCGCCGTCCACAGCGGTGACCTGGGCGCTCCCGTCGTCGTGCGCGAGGCCCCACGCGGCGACACGGGCGTCAGGCTCGCCACTGTCGGTTTCGAACTGCTCGACCACGGCGAAGAGGCGGGGTGCGGTCGCTTCGACGAGGGCGCGGATCTCGTGGGCGAAGCGGTCAGGAGGGCCGGCGGGGGAGGAAGGTGGAGATACGTTAGCCATGCGAAGTCTCCTGTCAGTGGGAGGAGTTGAACGGCATAGATAACGTAGCTTGTGTGGGGATAGATGTATCCCTTTCGTGGGGAGAGTTTAGACATTCCGTCGTGTGAGTGACGGATGGAATACCTGCGCGAATGGAGGTGGGTTCGGGTGGCGCGAGCAATGCCTCCGACACTGCGGCAGCGGCGCCTGGCAGCCGAACTACGCAAGCTGCGGGAGCGGGCCGGCCTCTCGTCGACGACGGCTGCGGCGTGCGTCGGTGTTCAGCAGGCGAGAATGAGCATGATCGAAGCTGGGCGCTATGCGGTGAGCGCTGACCGAGTGCGTGCCATGGCAAACAGTTATTCATGCGATGACGCCGCTCTCGTGGATGCCATGACAGAGATGACAGGCGGCCGAGAGCGCGGCTGGTGGGACGAGTACCGTGAGCTGCTGCCTGCGGGACTGATCGAGGTCGCGGAGTGTGAGCACTGGGCGACCTCGATGCGTGTGGGGGTGGTCGTCTCCATGCCGGGACTGGTACAGACGCTGGAGCACGCGCGAGCAGTGTTCAGGCAGAGCGTTCCGCAGTTGCGGCCCCATGAAATCGAACATCGCGCTTCTTTCCGAGTCAAGCGCCAAGCGGTGCTCTTCCGGGAGGTCACACTTCCCTACACCGCCATCGTTCACGAAGCAGCGCTACGTATGCGGTTCGGTGGACCTGAGGTCACTCGAGCGCAGTTGCTTCACATGGCCGCGATGATGGAGCAGGACAACGTCACGATCCGAGTAATTCCCTTCGAGCGCGAGGATTTCCCCGCTGCTGGGCAGCCGATCACCTACGTCGCCGGGCAGGTGCCGCAGTTGGACACCGTTGTGCTGGATTCCGATCACGGTTGCGATTTCCTCGATGCTGAGGCACAGCTTGCGCGCTATAGATCTGTCCTGGACCGCATGGAGAGCTGCGCGCTCAGCCCCGCGCAAAGCCGGGACTTCGTCCATAAGATTGCTAGCAGTCTCTGAGAGGCCATTTCATGTCCGAGTACAACTGGCAGAAGTCCTCGTACAGCACCGAGGGCGCGAACTGCGTCAACGTCGCCAGTGCGTCTGATGGCACCTTCCGGCTGCGAGAGAGCGACGAGCCAAACGTGATACTCATCGCCAGTAGCGTCGGCCTGTCCGCACTGCTCGCGTCGATCAAAGCTGACCGCGTGACCGGCGCATAGCGCAGGGGCAGGGCAAGTTCCTCCTCTGATCTGGACAGGTTGATGCTGGGATGTATGGGTGTTGGACCTGGCAGGTCGCGACTTCACCGGCGGGCGACCGGGTCAGAAGTTGGCCGGGGACATCACGGCTGAACTCGTCGTCGCCGTGCTGCGGATGGCTGCTGGCCGGGGCGGGCTGAAGCCCGGCTGCATCATGTATTCGGATCGCGGATCGGAATACGTGAGTGGCGAATTCCGTAAGAGATACGGAAGTTGGGCCTGTGGACGAGCGATCTCGGCGCGTGTGTGTGGGCGAGACGGAGGCCCCTGCCCACGGCCGTCTCCCGGGAGAGTGGGGCAGTGGGCAGGGGTGTCAGGCGGTGCAGCCGAGCGCTTTCTTTGCCTTTGGTACGAAGTCGAGGGTGAAGTCCTGGATGTCCTCGCGGCGTTCGGTAACGTCGCCGCCCGCCTTGAGGCTGATGGTGACCAGTACGACGAGGTGGTCCGCCGTTGGGGCCGCGCAGCCCGTACTGACCATGGCGTTGTAGTCGCCCACCGCCCCCAGGCCCTCGAATGGCAGGTCCTTGATCTCGTCCCGGTTCTTGAATCGGAAGCTGTCCAGGTCTCCCATGGGGTCGTAGAGCTTGTCTACCTTGTCCACTTCGAGGTTTGCCACCAGCCAGTCGTCCACCGAAATCTCACAGCGCCCCTGGCCCTTCCCCTTGGTATCGATGAGGGAATCACCCACGACCTTGAGTTCCTTGCCGTCGAAGAGGAACGGGTCGAGTGTCCTCTCGTTGATCGAGATCCCGCATGCTTCCTTCGGGACGGTGTACTCCCGTCCACTGCCACACGCGGTGAGGGACAGTGCGAGGCCTGCGGTGAGGGCGCAGGCGGCGGTGCGGCGCAGCACCTTCGTCATGGGATGCTTCCGATCTCCTCGGTCGGTACTTCGGTGCGCGTCTCCAGGGCGACCTCATCGGGGCCGCCGGCTCGGGTGTAGCCGTAGCGACCCCTCCGGGGCCCTCCTCCTGAGCCCCGGCGTCCTGTCTGCCCGTCGGCTGGGGGATTCCGCACGATGACTCACGCCCCGTAGCCATACCCCGGGAGATACGACTACGGGGCGTGGGTGTCAGGCTGTGCAGCCGAGCGCTTTCTTCACCTTCGGCACGACATCGACGGCGAAGGACTCGATGTTCTCGCGCCGCCGGGTGACGTCGCTGGTGGACTTGAGACTGACCTCGACGTACACGATGACGTACTTGGCGTCGGGCGCCACGCACTTCGCGCTGACCATGGCGTTGAAGTCGCCCACCGCGCCCAGTCCGTCGAACGGCAGGTCCGCCGTCTTCGCCCGGTTCTTGAAGCGAAACTCCTCCGACTCGTCCATCGGGTCGTAGAGCTTGTCGACCTTTTCGAGCAGGAGGTTGACCACAAGCCAATCGTCGACCCAGATGGCGCAGTTGCCCTCGCCCGTGGCCAGGGGCTCGCCCAGGACCTGGAGCTTCTTCCCGTCCACCAGGAACGGGTCGAGCGCCTTTTCGCTGATCGCGACGCCGCACGCTTCCTTCGGAACGGTGTACTCACGTCCCCCGGCGCACGCGCCGAGTGACAGCGCGAGGCAGCAGGCCAGGGCCGAGGCGGTGAGGCGCCGTGATGTCGTCCCGGTCATTGGATGCCCGCCACTCCTTCGGCCTTCTTATTGCCATCGTTGGCGGCTTCTCCGATCTGCTTGTAGATGCCGTGGTTCTTTGAGTAGCCCTCGTGCGTCGGATCCTCGGCCCACTTTGTGTTCTCCTGGTACCAGATGTCCGCGATCTTCTGGAGCTCCCGGGTGCGTCGCCTATACGTTTCCTGGTGGTCCGCGGTCGCCTGGCCGCTGATCTTGTTCTGCTCGTCCTCCAGCATTTTCGACGTGACCACGTCCACGACACGCTGGGCAGCGTCACCGGCCGGATGCCACGGTGTGACGAGGCCGCCGATGACGTGGTACCTCCCGGCCTTCTCCCACGAGGCGTCGGCGAGCTTCTGGCCCTTCTCGTCGTTGGTGGCCTGGTAGCGGGCCTCCTCCAAGAAGCCGATGGTGCGGCCGGCGCGGTCCAAACTGTCTTCCGGGTGCGCCTTCTCCGTGTAGATGTCGGCCACGACCGCTCCGTGCATCTGCCTGACGAGCTCGCCGTAGGCGTCCCTGTTACGCGAGATCTGCTTGCTGACCTCCATCAACTGCCCCGAGTCGAGCTCGTGCCGTGACACCGGATCACTCATCGCCTTGTGTACCCAGTCGCCGTGGTTGCCCATGGCCAGCGCCATGTCGTCGCGCAGCTCGGACGGAAAGTCGTTGCCCATGCTGGAGAGGAACCCGAGGGAGCGCTTCATGGCCTCCCGCTGCTCCGGCGAGTGCAGCAGGAACTCCGCGTCGGGGTCCTTCGGGTCGGACACGCCCGACACCGCCGCGAACATGGCCTTGCCCGCCGCGTCCTTGGCCGGGTTCGGGCCATCGTTCAGCGGCGTGTCGTCGAAGTACGGGCGGTCCTTCAGCACCCACTGCGCATTGTCCTGCGGCTCCTTCGCGTTGAAGAAGTCCGTCGAGGCGTCCGGGCTGTTGGCGAGTGCCGTGAGGAAGCCCGTCATCGGGTCGCGGCCGAACTCCTCGTCGCCGATGAAGTTCAGCTTGGGCTTCGGCTGCGAGTTCCAGTAGCGGTCCGGCAGCCTCATCTCCTTTTCCTTGGCGACCAGTTCGTTGCCGTACTTGTTGAGGAACTGGTCGTCGTAGTCGCCCGTGCGCATGAGGTTGCTCATGATCTGGAAGCCCCAGACGTCACCTGCGCGGGTGTTGTACCGCTCGCCCGCGAGCTTCAGCATGTTGTCCTCCCACTGCCGCATGGCAGGGCTGTCCGACTGGGTGGCGCCGCCCAGGACATGGCCCAGGTTCTTCTGGAACTCACCGAGCTGGTTGAGCTGCGTGCGGGTCAGGTCATTCGGGCTGTCCGGGCTCGAAAGGTCCGCCCAGAACTCCAGCGTCGCCTTCGGGCCCAGCTGGGTGGCGAACTTCTCCTGGAACAAAGGGTCGTTCTTGAACGAGCTGAGCAGACCGTTCAGCTTCTGGAACTCCTCGGGCGACATCTCGTCGCCCTTCTCCTTGATCAGCTTGGCCGCTTCCTCGGCCTTGCGCAGGGCGTCGATCGCGGTGTCACGGTCGTTGTACGAGGCACCTGAGAAGCCGACCTCGGCCTGGTCGACGATGGCACGCAGGACGGTTGCCGCCGTCGTGTCGCTCTCCGTCGCCCGGTTCAAGATGCGCTGCACATCGTCCCGCAGGTGCTCCGCGTCCTGCGGAGAGTGGTCCGGAACCTCGTGGCCCTTGGCGGCGCGGTCCGGGTGGATGAGCATCGTCACGGTGAAGCCGCCACCGCCGGTCTGGGCAACCGTGAGGTTCTTCTTGCGGCCCCGCTCCAAGGCCTGATCCAACTGCTCCTTGTAGTCCACCAGTTCGTCGTGGGTGTCCCTGAGGATGTCGTGGATGGTCTTGGCCTGGGTGTGGGCGTCGGAGAATTCACCCGCAGTCTTGGTGATGAATTCACGAGAGACCGTGGCATTTACACCGGCCCAGTCTGCCTTGTCCGCCTTCGCCTTCAGATCGTCCCGTGCGTCTGTTTCCAGCGTTCCGAGTTTCTCCACCACTCCGTTCCAGGCGGTGATGGCCTGGCCGAGCTGGCTGAAGTTGCCCTGACGCAGCGTTTCGAAGTCCATCAGCGCTGCGTCCTCTCCGTGAATCCGTCGTCCAGCGTCGAAATGCTGCTCACGATGCCGTAGATGTAGTACTCGTCACCCGTGCGCACCCTTGGTGAAATCCATGTGATTGGAAATGTGCGCGCAGGCGTCCAGCAGGGTCTTGAGCTGCTTCTCCCAGCGCTCCTGCACATGGTCGAGCGCGCCGCCCAGTGCGAAGCCCTGGGTGCTCAGGTCCTTCGCGGCCGTCTGGCTGATGGACCAGGCATCACGGCCGTATTTGCCCAGATTGTCGAAGAGCTTGAACGCGGCGTCGCCGACGGCCGCGAGGTCCTGCTGATTGACCTTCAGGTCACCTCCGGGAGCGGGCGCACCGCCCTCGTCAGGTACCCGGTTCAGCTGCATCGCTGCGGAGCGATTCTCGACAGCTGCCGTCTTGAGCTGCTCCCACTCGTCCCAGGTCATCAGACCCCTTCCCCCGTGCAGCCTGTTCCGCCGAGCTGGCTGAGAAGACTTTGATCCTTCACTCGAAAAATCGACCTGACAATCGAACTGGACGGGAGTCTAGCGCTCGCCCGGCAGTCGTCCGATCTTCATACGTGTCAGCCCCGTTGGCTCCGACGGTCCGATGGCCGACAGTGTGGTTATAGGGCTGCGCCTCCTGTGTGACGGGAATGCCGGACTGCTGGAATCAGCTCTGTCCAGGGGCGGCAGCGGGCGAGCCGCCGCCCCGACTTCCGACGTGGAGAGGGCGCGGCGTACGAGGCGTGAGGGAACAGCCACACCGGCCTGCCCCGCTGCCCCGCCCGCCGCGCATGCGGCGCTACCGCTCTCCGGCCATGAGCCCGGACTGCACCAGCGGATTCCCCCGCCGCCGCGTGATGAAGACCCCGCGCCCCGGGGGCATCGGGCGCGGCCGTACGTTGCCGAGGACGTCCCCCTCGATGGGGTCGCCCGAGAGCATCAGGCCCTGCGCGCCCAGCTCCATGATGCGCTGCATGAACGGCTCGTACAGGGCCCGTCCGGCGCCTGCCGTGCTACGGGCGATGATGAACCGGACGCCGACGTCACGTGAGAACGGCAGCATCTCCGTGAGCTTGGCCAGCGGGTTTCCGCTGGACGTGGAGACCAGGTCGTAGTCGTCGACGACCACGTACACCGTCGGGCCGCTCCACCAGCTGCGTTCGCGCAGCTCCTGCGCCGTGACGTCGGGCGACGGCGTACGGCGCTTCATCAGGTCGTACAGCGCGTCCATGTGGTGCTCCATGTTGTTGGACATGGGCACGTACTCCGCCAGGTGCGTCGCAGGGGTGACGTCCAGGAGCGCTCGCCGGTTGTCGATGACGAAGAACTTGCAGGTGCTCCCGTCGTACCTCTCGGTCAGCTGCTTGATGAGCAGCCGCAGCAGATTGGACTTCCCGGACTCGCTCTCGCCGAACACCAGGAAGAACGGGTCGCGCTCGAAGTCGAGGAAGACCGGCTCCAGGTTGTTCTCGTCGATACCGAACGCGATGCCCCGCTCCGGATGCGCGTAGCCCGCGGGGAGCTCGTGCGCCGGAAGTTCGCGGGGCAGGAGCCGGACCGCCGGGGCGGGAGCCGCGGTCCAGTGCCGGGCGACCTCCTGGTTCATGGCCGCCGTTGCTTCGGAGAGGTCGCTGTCGGAGTTGATGCCGTCGATCCGCGGTACCGCGGCCATGAAGTGCAGCTTCTCCGGCGTGAGACCACGACCGGGCACGCCGGCCGGCACGTTGACCGCGGCCTTGCGGTCCAGTTCGGAGTCCATGACGTCGCCGAGCCGCAGTTCGAGCCGGTTCATCAGGTGGTCCTTGAGGTTGGCCCGGACCTCCATGGAACGCGACGCCGTGACGATCAGGTGGATGCCGTATCCGAGGCCGCGCGCCGCGATGTCCACGGCTGCCGCTTCCAGGCCCTCGTAGTCCGTACGGAAGTTGCCCCAGCCGTCGATGATCAGGAAGACGTCGCCCCACGGCTGGTCCGTGACCGAGATGTCGCCACGCGCCCGCAGCCTGCGGAAGGTGGCGATGGAGTCGATGCCCGCGCTGCGGAAGTACTCCTCGCGCCGCGCCATGATCCCGTACACCTCGGAGACCGTACGCCGCACCCGCTCCGGGTCGAGCCGGGACGCGATCCCGCCGACGTGCGGAAGACCGGAGACCGAGGCCATGCCGCCGCCACCGAAGTCGAGCCCGTAGAACTGGACCTCCTGGGGCGTGTGGGTGAGTGCGAAGCCCGCGATGAGTGTGCGCAGCAGCGTGGACTTGCCGGACTGCGGACCACCGGTGATCTGCATGTGGCCTGCAGCCCCGGAGAAGTCCCGGTAGAGCGTGTCGCGCCGCTGCTCGTACGGCTTGTCGACCACGCCCAGGGGGACGACGAGACGGCCCGAACCCTCGAATCCGGGCTGGGTCAGCCCACGGCCCTCGACCGCGGAGAGCCCCGGCAGGAGCTCGTCCAGCGACGGCGGGTTGTCCAGCGGAGGGAGCCACACCTGGTGCGCGGAGGCCCCCCGGCCCTCCAGCCGGCGCACGATCACATCGAGCACCGTGTCCGCCAGGGCGTCGTCCTCCGCCGTACGCGCGTCGGGTACGGAGGCCCCGGTCCGAGGGCTCGGCTGTACGTATTGCACCGGCACCGGAGCCGCCGTGAACACCACCGGCCTGCGGTCCACCGGCAGGGGGCCGGAGGATACGGCCGACTGAGCGCCCGAGCGGTACGCCCCGGAGACGTACGCGGCCTTGAAGCGCACCATCTCGTCCGTGCCGTACTTCAGGTAGCCGGAACCGGGGACGTTGGGCAGGTGGTACGCGTCGGGCACACCCAGCGCCGCCCGGGACTCGCCCGCCGAGAACGTGCGCAGGCCGATCCGGTAGGACAGATAGGTTTCCAGACCGCGCAGCCGCCCCTCCTCGAGGCGCTGCGAGGCCAGCAGCAGATGGACGCCCAGCGAACGGCCGATGCGTCCGATCTGCACGAACATCTCGATGAAGTCGGGCTTGGCCGTCAGCAGTTCGCTGAACTCGTCGATGACCAGGACCAGGGAGGGGATGGGCTGCAGCGGGGCTCCCGCGGCGCGCGCCTTCTCGTAGTCATGGATGTTGGCGTAGTTGCCCGCGTCACGCAGCATCTCCTGGCGGCGGTTGAGCTCACCGCTGATGGAGTCACCCATGCGGTCCACCAGCGTCAGATCGTCCGCGAGGTTGGTGATCACCGCTGCGACGTGGGGCATCTGTGCCATGCCGGCGAAGGTGGCACCGCCCTTGAAGTCCGCGAGGACGAAGTTGAGCGTCTCCGAGGTGTGGGTGACGGCAAGGCCCAGGACGAGCGTACGGAGCAGCTCGGACTTGCCGGAACCGGTGGCGCCGACGCACAGGCCGTGCGGTCCCATGCCCTCCTGCGCCGCCTCCTTGAGGTCCAGCATCACGGGGGTGCCGTCCTCGCCGACACCGATCGGGACGCGCAGCCGCTCCGCCTGGGAGCGGGCCCGCCAGGTCCTGCTGACGTCGATCGAGGCCGCGTCGCCGAGGTTCAGGAGATCGGTGAATTCGAGATTGGCGAGCAGTGGTTCGTCGTCGTCCCCACCCGAGGCCGCCTGGAGCGGCGCCAGTTGCCGGGCCAGTGCTTCGGCGGCCTCATAACTGAGCAGGTCGGGAAGGCCGTCGTAGACCAGCCCGTGCTCGGACTCCAGCTGCAGCGAATGGGGGTGCACCACGACGGACAGGCCGCCGCGTGCCCCGTTGACCTCACCCGGTACGACCTCGACGACCGTCACGCCCTGGAGGCCCTCGGCCGCAGCGAGAGCCGACACCGGCGATACGGACTGGCCGTCGAGTACGACGACGACATGGGGCTGGTCCATGAGCGGCTGACCATCGGGCTGGAAGCGCGGCCGGCCGTCGAGCCGGCCCGCGAGCATCTCCTCCAGCTCCGCGACGCTGGTGGTGATCAGGCGGCGGCTGCCGGCACCGTCGACGAAGTCCGGGGCCTGGACGTGCGGAAGCCACTTCGCCCATTCCCAGCGCGGGACAGCGTCCTGGCCCGTCGCGACGGCGATGATCAGATCCTCGGGGGAGTGCAGCGAGGCGAGCGCACCGATCATCGCACGGGCCGTGGAACGAACGGACTCCGCTTCGCCGCTGATGGTCAGGTGGTAGAAGGCGCGCAGCGAGACCGCCATGGGCAGGCCGTCCAGCGTGCTGTGGGTCGTCAAGAACTGCTGCATCGCCCCGGCGGTCAGCGGCTCCAGCTCATCGACCGGCGCGGTCTCGGGCGCGATGAGCGGCGTGGCGAGTTCCTGACTGCCCAGGCCGATGCGTACCTGCGCGAAGTCGGCGTCACCGACGCGGCGCTCCCACACCCGGCTGCCCTCGGCGACAAGCGCCCACAACTGTTCGGGGGACGGGTGGAGATAGAACTGTGCGTCGCGCTGTTTGCGGGCTGTCTTCAGAACGGCGCGTCGTGTCTGCGTCAGATACTTCAGATAGTCACGCCGCATGTCCGCGAGCTGCCCCTGGGTGCCCTGCCGGAGGCGGACGATCATCGCGACGGCCATGGCGATCGTTGACGCGATCATGATCATGCCCATGATTCGCATGATCGGGTTCGGGGTCATGAAGAAGAAGACGACGGAACCACCCATGCCGAGCATCGGCAGCAGCTGCATCATCATCCCCTCCTGCTGACCGCGAGGCAGCTCGGGCGGGGGTTGCAACTGCACCTGTTCGTCCGGCACTTCGGAGGGCAGGGCCCGCGGTGGGCGCTTGACGACGATCTGACTCACGGCTCACCAATTCCCTTGCCGGACAGAGCTGTTCGTATCGGCGCCCCCGTGGCGACGGGCTCCATCCGCGGGAGGATCCTACTGGCGTACGGGATGACCAGGGAGCGGTAGGGTGTCGCGACGCGTGTAAGCATCCGCTAACTACCGTAAGCAAAAGGGCATTCGGAGCGCGAGCGAGGCCCGCGATCCTGAGGTTCGTTTCAGGAGAACGATGAGGGGGAACAGCAGGTGACTATGACGGCCCGAGCGGCAGCCACCGGATCCGGTCGGCCGGGTCCCGGAGTTCCGGCCGGCAACGGAACCGGGTTCTGCCGGGTCACGGTCGTCGCGCCCGACAGCCGTGTCGACGTGGCGCTGCCCGAGGACATCCCCGTCGCAGACCTGTACCCGGAGATTCTCCGGCTGTCGGGACAGAGCCCCGCCCAGGGCGCTCCGGTCGGCTATCACCTGGTACGCCGCGACGGCACCGTCCTCGACAGCGGACGCACCCTGGCCGGCCAACGCATCCTCGACGGCGAACTGCTGTCCCTGCGTCCCTTCTCCGAGTCGCTGCCCCCCGCGGTCTTCGACGATGTTTCCGACGCCGTCGCCACCGCTGTCGCCCGGGACCGCACCCTCTGGGGCGACAGCCTCATGCGCGGAGCCGGGCTCTTCGGCGGGTCGCTTCTGCTGGTCCTGCTCAGTTTCGTGCTGTGGACCTCCGGCCCCCGGCGCGACATGCACGGCCTGCCGGGCGTCCTTGCCGCCGTCATCGCCGTACTCGCTCTCGCGCTCGCCTGTGTACGCGGGCGTGTGTACGACGACCGGGGATCGTCCACGGCTCTGGGGATCGGCGCGCTCACGAACGCCGCGGTCTCCGGTGCGGGGCTGCTGCCGCTCGGCGAGGGCCAGGGCATCGGCAGGCTGCAGTTCCTGCTCGCCTGCGCCGCCGTGCTGGTGGTGGCTGTGATCCTCATGATCGCCGCCCCCGGCGGGGACGGTCTCTTCGTCGCGTTCGTGTTCGCCGCCGCCATCGGCCTGCTGGTGACCTTCATCGCGATCATGACCGGCATGGAGCCTGTCGAGACCGCGGCGGTCTGTGCCCCGCTCTCCGTGGGTGTCCTCGCCTTCCTGCCCGGTCTCTCCACCCGCTTCGCCCGCCTCCCCATCGGCTTCGAGCCGCCCCGTACCACCGTCGGTGACTACGGGACGTCCGAACCGGCGCCGCAGGGCCCGGTCGACGCCGACCGCATTGCCGCCCAGGCGCGGCGCGGCCACGAACTGCTCGTCGGCCTGGTCGGCGGATGCGCGCTGGTGGCCGTGGGCGCCGCAGCCGTCCTGGGGTTCTCGGACAACGTCTGGGGCCAGTTGTTGGCGCTCGCCACCGGAGTCGCCATGCTGATGCGCTCCCACCTGTTCCGCTACACGTCCCAGGTCGGCTGCGCCTTGGCGGCGGGTCTCGGCGCGCTCGTACTCCTGGGCCTCGGCCTGTCCCTCAATCCGCCGACCGACATGCTGCGCGGGGCTGTCGCGGGGGACAGCACCGCGCTCGACATCCGTACGATCTGGCTCACCGCAGCCGTCGCGGGCGCCGCCGCCGTGATCACTGCCATAGGGCTGATCGTGCCGCGCAAGGGAGTCACCCCGTTCTGGGGGCGCTTCCTCGAGATCGCCGAAGCGTGCGTGCTCCTTACGCTGATGCCCCTGTGCCTCGCCGTTTTCGACCTTTACCACTCGATCCGCGCCCTCACCAGCTGACCCTGCGGGCCGGCCCGGCCGAACCCGGCTCGGCCGGGCAGAAACAGGCCCGTCCGGCGATCGAGGACACCGTGGCGCCGGGGAGCCTCCGGGTCACCGCCCCCAGGCAGCCCGGCTCCGCCGGCCTGGTACGCTGTGTGACGGCCGTTTGTGTACGCGCCCCCGGATCATCCTGAGGGCTGCGCTCATCGGACCTTCGCCCCCGAGTAACGGAAGACCCCCTGAGATCAAGACCAGGGGCACTCGCGGGCGCATCGAACATCAAAGAGGAGTACCGCGTGTCGCTCGACGCCGCTACGAAGAAGCAGATCATGGCCGAGTTCGCCACCAAGGAGGGTGACACCGGTTCCCCCGAGGTCCAGGTGGCCATGCTCTCCCGCCGGATCTCGGACCTGACGGAGCACCTCAAGACCCACAAGCACGACCACCACTCCCGTCGTGGTCTGCTGATCCTGGTCGGCCAGCGCCGCCGCCTCCTGCAGTACCTGGCCAAGAAGGACATCCAGCGCTTCCGTGCCCTGGTCGACCGCCTCGGCATCCGCCGCGGTGCGGCCGGCGGCGCCAAGTAAGACGCCGTGAAGGGAGCGGTTCCCACGACTGAGGGAGCCGCTCCCTTTGCTGTATGCACGGGACGTGTCCGGCTCGCCCGGACGACCGGAATGCCAAGCTGAGCCGATTCTCAGTAACCTGGTCCCAGAACGTCCTACAGACGAGCGAGAGGCAGCCTCCCCGCCGCCGGTCCTCGGTAGTGGCCCCCGGACACAGCAACCCGGGTGCTTCGATCGAAGACCGGCCCGCCGATGGAGGGCTTCTCCGCTACCGTTCCCCGCCACACGGGCGTGGGGGCGAGAAGACGATATGTATCGGAGAAAACGCTAGTGGAGAACGAGACCCACTACGCCGAGGCCGTTATCGACAACGGAACCTTCGGCACCCGCACCATCCGCTTCGAGACGGGCCGCCTGGCCAAGCAGGCCGCCGGCTCCGCCGTTGCGTACCTGGACGACGACACCATGGTGCTGTCGGCCACCACCGCGTCCAAGAAGCCCAAGGACCAGCTGGACTTCTTCCCCCTCACGGTCGACGTCGAGGAGCGGCAGTACGCCGCCGGCAAGATCCCCGGCTCCTTCTTCCGCCGCGAGGGCCGCCCCTCCGAGGACGCCATCCTCACCTGCCGCCTGATCGACCGGCCGCTGCGCCCCTCCTTCAAGAAGGGCCTGCGCAACGAGATCCAGATCGTCGAGACGATCATGGCGCTCAACCCCGACCACCTGTACGACGTGGTCGCGATCAACGCCGCCTCCTGCTCCACGCAGCTGGCGGGCCTGCCCTTCTCCGGCCCGATCGGTGGCACCCGTGTTGCCCTGATCAAGGGCCAGTGGGTCGCGTTCCCGACGCACACCGAGCTCGAGGACGCCGTCTTCGACATGGTCGTCGCCGGTCGCGTCCTCGAGGACGGCGATGTCGCGATCATGATGGTCGAGGCCGAAGCCACCGAGAAGACCATCCAGCTCGTCAAGGACGGCGCCGAGGCCCCGACCGAAGAGATCGTCGCCGCCGGCCTCGAGGCCGCGAAGCCGTTCATCAAGGTCCTCTGCAAGGCCCAGTCGGACCTCGCCGCCAAGGCCGCCAAGCCCACCGGCGACTTCCCGGTCTTCCTCGACTACCAGGACGACGTCCTGGAGGCGCTCACCGCCGCCGTCAGCACCGAGCTCGCCAAGGCGCTCACCATCGCCGGCAAGCAGGAGCGCGAGGCGGAGCTGGACCGCATCAAGGAGATCGCCGGCGAGAAGCTGCTCCCGCAGTTCGAGGGCCGCGAGAAGGAGATCTCCGGTGCCTACCGCGCACTGACCAAGAAGCTGGTCCGCGAGCGCGTCATCAAGGACAAGGTCCGCATCGACGGCCGTGGCGTCACGGACATCCGTACGCTCGCCGCCGAGGTCGAGGCCATCCCGCGCGTGCACGGATCGGCGCTGTTCGAGCGTGGCGAGACCCAGATCCTGGGCGTCACCACCCTCAACATGCTCCGCATGGAGCAGCAGCTGGACACCCTCTCCCCGGTGACCCGCAAGCGCTACATGCACAACTACAACTTCCCGCCGTACTCCGTCGGTGAGACCGGCCGCGTGGGCTCGCCCAAGCGTCGCGAGATCGGCCACGGTGCACTCGCCGAGCGCGCCATCGTGCCGGTGCTGCCGTCGCGCGAGGAGTTCCCCTACGCGATCCGCCAGGTCTCCGAGGCGCTGGGCTCCAACGGTTCGACGTCCATGGGCTCGGTCTGCGCCTCCACCATGTCGCTGCTGAACGCCGGTGTGCCGCTCAAGGCCGCCGTCGCCGGTATCGCCATGGGCCTGATCTCTCAGGAGATCGACGGCAAGACCCACTACGTCGCCCTGACCGACATCCTTGGTGCCGAGGACGCGTTCGGTGACATGGACTTCAAGGTCGCCGGCACGAAGCAGTTCGTCACCGCGCTGCAGCTCGACACCAAGCTCGACGGCATCCCCGCGTCGGTCCTGGCCGCCGCGCTGAAGCAGGCCCGCGACGCCCGCCTCCACATCCTCGATGTGATGAACGAGGCCATCGACGTCCCGGACGAGATGTCCCCGAACGCCCCGCGGATCATCACGGTCAAGATCCCGGTGGACAAGATCGGTGAGGTCATCGGCCCCAAGGGCAAGATGATCAACCAGATCCAGGAGGACACCGGCGCCGACATCACGATCGAGGACGACGGCACCATCTACATCGGTGCCCAGCAGGGCTCGCAGGCCGAGGCCGCCCGCGCCACGATCAACGCGATCGCCAACCCGACCATGCCGGAGGTCGGCGAGCGCTACCTGGGCACGGTCGTCAAGACCACCACCTTCGGTGCGTTCGTCTCCCTCATGCCGGGCAAGGACGGCCTGCTGCACATCTCGCAGATCCGCAAGCTCGCCGGTGGCAAGCGTGTGGAGAACGTCGAGGACGTGGTCGCGGTCGGAGCCAAGGTCCAGGTCGAGATCGCCGAGATCGACTCCCGCGGCAAGCTCTCCCTCATCCCCGTGATCGAGGGCGAAGAGGACGAGAAGAAGGACGACGCCGCCAAGTGACGTCCCGTAGTTCCGTGACGACGGCCCGCGCCTCCTTCGAGGCGCGGGCCGTCGCCCGTACCCAAACGCTTCTCAAGGGCAGCAACGGCGTCGGCACCGTCCGCCGTACGATCCTCCCCGGCGGTCTGCGGATCGTCACCGAGACCCTGCCCTCCGTACGCTCCGCCACCTTCGGGATCTGGGCCAACGTCGGATCACGCGACGAGACACCCACGCTGAACGGCGCGACGCACTACCTCGAGCACCTTCTCTTCAAGGGCACGGACCGGCGCAGTGCCCTCGACATATCGTCCGCGATCGATGCGGTCGGCGGCGAGATGAACGCCTTCACGGCGAAGGAGTACACCTGCTATTACGCGCGGGTCCTCGACACCGACCTGCCGCTGGCCATCGATGTCGTCTGCGACATGCTGACCGGCTCGCTGATCGCCCCCGAGGATGTCGACGCCGAGCGCGGCGTCATCCTCGAAGAGATCGCGATGACCGAGGACGACCCGGGCGACTGCGTGCACGACCTGTTCGCGCACACGATGCTCGGCGACACCCCCCTCGGCCGCCCGGTCCTCGGCACCGTCGACACGATCAACGCGCTCAGCCGCGGCCAGATCGCCCGCTTCTACAAGAAGCACTACGACCCGACCCACCTGGTCGTCGCCGCGGCGGGCAATGTCGACCACGCCACCGTCGTCCGCCAGGTCCGCCGGGCCTTCGAGCGGGCCGGCGCGCTGACCCGCACCGACGCCGTTCCGGTCGCACCGCGCCAGGGATCCCGCACCCTGCGCACCGCAGGCCGGGTCGAGGTACTGAACCGTAAGACCGAGCAGGCCCACGTCGTCCTCGGCATGCCCGGTCTGGCCCGCACCGACGAGCGCCGCTGGGCACTCGGGGTACTCAACACCGCCCTCGGCGGCGGCATGAGCTCCCGCCTCTTCCAGGAGGTACGGGAGAAGCGTGGCCTCGCCTACAGCGTGTATTCGTACACCTCGGGCTTCGCCGACTGCGGACTCTTCGGCGTGTACGCGGGCTGCCGGCCCAGCCAGGTCCACGATGTCCTGAAGATCTGCCGTGACGAACTCGACCGGGTGGCGTCCGACGGACTGAGCGACGAGGAGATCGGCCGCGCCATCGGCCAGCTCTCCGGCTCCACCGTCCTCGGCCTGGAGGACACCGGTGCGCTGATGAACCGTATCGGCAAGAGCGAGCTGTGCTGGGGCGAGCAGATGTCGGTCGACGACCTGCTGTCCCGGATGGCGCAGGTCACCCCCGATGACGTCCGGGCGGTGGCCGGCGAAGTCCTCGGACAGCGACCGTCGCTCTCCGTCATCGGTCCGCTCAAGGACAAGCAGGCCGGCCGCCTCGACGAAGCGGTCTCCTAACTCCACCCGTAAGGAAGCAGAGCAATGAGCAAGCTGCGCGTGGCCGTTCTCGGCGCCAACGGCCGCATCGGATCGGAAGCCGTACGAGCCGTCGAGGCCGCCGACGACATGGAACTGGTGGCCGCTCTCGGCCGAGGCGACAGGCTGGAGACCCTCGCCGAGAACGACGCCCAGGTCGTGGTCGAACTCACCACGCCCGGGTCGGTGATGGGGAACCTCGACTTCTGCATCCGGCACGGCATCCACGCGGTCGTCGGCACAACCGGCTGGACCGACGAACGGCTCGCGCAGCTGAACACCTGGCTCTCCGGCTCCCCGGAGACCGGTGTGCTCATCGCGCCGAACTTCTCCATCGGCGCAGTCCTCACCATGAAGTTCGCCGAGCAGGCAGCCCGCTACTTCGAGTCCGTCGAGGTCATCGAACTGCACCACCCCAACAAGGTCGACGCCCCGTCCGGCACCGCCACCCGCACCGCCCAGCTGATCGCCGAGGCCCGGCGGAAGGCCGGCTGCGCCCCGCAGCCGGACGCCACGGCCACGGCGCTCGACGGCGCCCGCGGCGCGGACGTGGACGGGGTCCCGGTCCACGCGATCCGACTCCGCGGCCTCCTGGCCCACCAGGAAGTGCTGCTCGGCAGCGAGGGAGAGACCCTCACCATCCGCCACGACTCCCTGCACCACAGCAGCTTCATGCCGGGCATCCTGCTCGGCGCACGCCGCGTGGCGACCACCCCGGGCCTCACCTTCGGCCTGGAACACTTCCTCGACCTCAACTGACTGAGCCCACCGCCATGCGCGCAAAGATCACTTATTTCGTCACCGCTGCCGTCCTGGTCTTCTACTTCGTCCTGGTCGGCAGCCGTGGCGTGCTCCTCATCGAGAACGGCACGCTGCTCACGGTTGCCTTCGGGGTCGCGGTGCTGATCCTGCCGGTGATCGGTATCTGGTTTCTCTGGAAGAACACCCAGTTCGTCCGCAGGGCCAACGCCCTCGCTGCGGAGTTGGACGCCGAGGGCGGCCTGCCGGTCGACGAACTGGTCCGTACCGCGGGAGGCCGTATCGACCGCGACTCGGCCGACGCGGTGTTCGCACGGCGCCGCGAGGAGACCGAGGACTCCCCGGACGACTGGCGCTGCTGGTTCCGCCTCGCCGTCGCCTACCAGGACGCCCGGGACACCCCGCGCGCCCGCAAGGCCATGCAGCGTGCCATCGCCCTGCACATGAACCCGACGCCGACGGGCGCACCGGGCTCGGCCGCCACCTCGGTTCCGTCCGGCGACTGAGGACATCGTTCGAGCGTACGGCGGCCGAGAACAGAACCGGCCGCCGTACGCCACGTCCATGCCGCAGCCGAGACGCGTGTCTCGCACACGGCGGCTCACACGCGGGTACGCACCAGCGCGAGGACGTTGAAACAGCAGCCGGCCAACGGGGCCATGCACGCCGGAGCCGATCCGGAGCTTCACGTTTGTCGGTGAGCTCGCCGACGATGTCGCGGGCGCCTGGACAGATCGGGCGAACCGGTCGAGTTCGGTCACCGCGGGGGTGTTGCCTGCCCGGCATGCAGTGAGTGCCTCACACCGCCCGGCGACCTGCGGCAGGATTGAGCCGTGCCAACTGAATCGGACAGGATTGAGCTGAGCGAACACGAACTCCGTGAGATCGCGGGCTACGCGGCTGATTGTGCGCGCAGGACGCTGTCGATCTTCGAACAGAATCTTCCTGCTGACACGCGTCCTCGCGACGCCATCGATGCAGCACACGCTTTCGCTGGGGGCGCCGGGCGCACGGGTGCTCTGCGGGAGAGCGCGTGGGCGGCGTACCGAGCGGCACGAGAAGCCGTTTCACCCGCTGCGGCCGACGCGGCACGAGCGGCGAGCCACGCGGCCGCCGCCGCGTACCTTCATCCCAAGGCAAGCGCTCATCAGGTGAAACACATTCTCGGTGCGGCAGCGCATGCGGCACGAGCAGAAGAATTGGCATCCGGAGAAGACCGGCGTGCCACCGCGGGGACCCTCGAATGGGCACGTCATCACGCGCCAACTGCGGTCACCGCGGTGCTCGGCCGTCTGCCCGCCGCACCTCCCGGAGGCGGGCGCGTGGGCGAGTTCATTCGCGATCTCGACGCCGCTCTCCGCGCCTGAGAGCGATCCGATACCGGAGGCCCCCGCGGAGGGAGCGTCGCCGAGACGCCGCCGGCGTGGAGCAGGCGGTCGAAGCGCTCGTGTGAGGTGGTCCGGTCGCCGCACGATCGCCCGAGCCGGCTCACCCGCCGCGATGCCGCGCGAGAGTTCCTTACGCTCCGTTCGGGTCAGCTGCACGCGGGCATGGTGACGGGCACCCGGGCGGACCCCGCCAGAGGCGGCCGGCACTGCGCGCACCCGCGAGGGCTCCGACCGGCGTCATCCCCAACGGGTGAGGCATCGGCCGGTGCGACCACCTCCAGTACGAGGACGCTCCTCCGCCCTGCGAAGCACCGCGCCTGACGCCGTGCGCCGATCCGCCAGGGATTACGGGACAACCCTCAACCGCGCCGGTACTCGTCCCCCCACGCCTCGATCGTGTCGGCGGCCCGGTCGAACGCCTCGCCACGCCCGAGGAAGTCCGCATTGCAGTCGGTGAGCAGCGGCTGCACGGCCTCGCCACCCTTTCGTACGACGATCAGAGCCTGACCCTGCACGGTGCGTGGGAATCCGAGCCACCTCACCGGCTGTTGCACCGTACGGACCGTGGCGGCCCGGTCCCACGGCACGGTCGTCGTCACCAGGAAGCCCACCCGCCGCACCCCGTGCCGGCTCACCCAGGCACCCACTCGCAGCAGTCGCAGGGCACAGAAGATCACCACAAGGGCGAGCCCGACACACAGGGCGGCCCCGGGCATCGCCCCGGCAAACGCGGTGACCATGCCCGCGATGAGCACGAACGAGGCGAGCAACAACAAGGTGGCCGCCACCGCGACCCGCCACGGCCCGGGGCGGTAGGGGCGCCGCCAGTTGTCGTGGTCGTCGAACGGCAGCGCAATGTCCTCAGCGCTCGCGTCAAACGCGCGGTCGGCCGTCAGAAAGGGCAGGGGCACGACTGATCCTCACTCACAAGCACGCTCGATTGCTGTGCCCGGTGAGGCTATCGAGCAGGCCCCTGCCCCTACCACCCCAGGGGTCCGTACGAGTCAGCGGTGGGCGGCCTCGGTCTGCTGGCTGTGCGACGGAGCCTGCTCCGGGGCGAGGGCGGGAAGGCCGAGGAGCAGCGATCCGGCGAGACCGGCGATCACGGTCAGCCCCACGAGGGAGCGGGCCGCCAGCTGCGAGACGGTGGCGCGCTCCCGGGGCGGCGGGGCGACGTTGCTGCGGAATCGGTCGGCCTCGGCCACGAAAGCGAACGGGACGGCTTCACGCCGGCGGAACATGAGGAAACTCTCCTTGAACTCTGATAGAGGCGGTGCTATTGAGTCAGACGCACGGCGGGCCCGTTCGGTGCCCCGAATCGCCGAATTCGCCGAAGAAATCCTCGGACGGACCTTCTGGGCACGTTGTCAGTGGCGGCCCGTAGAGTGGGCGCCGCCCGAGCGACGCAATTGGAAGGACCCCGCCGGTGACCGAGACCCCCGAGCCCGCAAAGCCCAGCTTCCGCAGCGATGTGACCGTCGAGCTGGTGAAGCACTCCGCGGCCGACTCCGACGTCCTGTTCGCCGCCCGTGTCTCCACGGCCGGAGAGCAGTCCCTCGAAGAGGTCACCAAGGACCCGGAGCGCTCGAAAGGACTCATCAACTTCCTGATGCGGGACCGTCACGGATCCCCGTTCGAGCACAACTCGATGACGTTCTTCATCAGCGCACCGATCTTCGTGTTCCGCGAGTTCATGCGTCACCGCGTCGGCTGGTCGTACAACGAGGAATCGGGCCGCTACAGGGAGCTGGAGCCGGTCTTCTACGTTCCCAGTGAGGCCCGCAAGCTCGTCCAGCAGGGCCGCCCCGGCAAGTACGAGTTCGTCGAGGGCACCGCGGCCCAGCAGGAGCTCACCGGCCGCGTGATGGAGGACTCGTACCGCCAGGCGTACGAGGCGTATCAGGAGATGCTCGCCGCCGGCGTCGCCCGCGAGGTCGCCCGGGCCGTGCTCCCGGTCGGCCTGTTCTCGTCGATGTACGCCACGTGCAACGCGCGCTCGCTGATGCACTTCCTCGGTCTGCGCACCCAGCACGAGCTGGCGAAGGTCCCGTCCTTCCCGCAGCGTGAGATCGAAATGGTCGGCGAACAGATGGAGGAGCACTGGGCGCGGCTCATGCCGCTCACCCATGCAGCCTTCAACAAGAATGGACGCGTAGCCCCGTAAGCGGTGTCCGTATTGCGACGTTTCGTGAAGTTCATCTAGGCTGATCAAACGGACCCGGCACTGCTTGAACCCCCGAGCAGGCAGTGCCGGGCTCCTCTCCACTTGTCCCCCCGAGGGACGACCGGGCGCTGAGCAGCGAGTAGCGTGTTACCCATGGCTCCGATCTCCACTCCGCAAACTCCCTTCGGGCGGGTCCTCACCGCCATGGTCACGCCCTTCACGGCGGACGGCGCACTCGACCTCGACGGCGCCCAGCGGCTCGCTGCCCACCTGGTGGACGCAGGCAATGACGGCCTGATCATCAACGGCACCACCGGCGAGTCCCCGACCACCAGTGACGCGGAGAAAGACCAGCTCGTACGGGCGGTCTTGGAAGCTGTAGGGGACCGGGCCCATGTCGTCGCCGGCATCGGCACCAACGACACCCGCCACAGCATCGAGCTCGCCCGCACGGCCGAGCGCTCCGGCGCCCACGGCCTCCTCGCGGTCACGCCGTACTACAACAAGCCGCCGCAGGAAGGCATCTTCCGCCACTTCACGGCGATCGCGGACGCCACCGGTCTCCCGGTGATGCTCTACGACATTCCCGGCCGCAGCGGTGTGCCGATCGATACAGAGACGCTGGTCCGGCTCGCCGAGCACCCGCGTATCGTCGCCAACAAGGACGCCAAGGGCGACCTCGGCCGCGCAAGCTGGGCCATCGCCCGGTCCGGCCTCGCCTGGTACTCGGGCGACGACATGTTGAACCTCCCGCTGCTCTCGGTCGGCGCAGTCGGCTTCGTCTCCGTCGTCGGCCACGTCGTCACCCCCGACCTGCGCGCCCTCATCGAGGCGTATCTCGGCGGCGACGTCCAGAAGGCCACAGAGATCCACCAGAAGCTCCTGCCGGTCTTCACCGGCATGTTCCGCACCCAGGGTGTGATCACCACCAAGGCCGCACTGGCGCTCCAAGGCCTGCCCGCAGGCCCGCTGCGCCTCCCTCTGGTGGAACTCACCGCACAGGAAGCGGCCCAGCTCAAGATCGACCTCGCCGCCGGTGGGGTACAGCTGTAACCACAGACTTCACAACTGAATAAGCGAAGAACACTCACAAGAGCGACGTCAGAGAACAGCAAGTGCACGAATGACATGCACGCCACGTGCCTCAGCGGTACGTGGCGTGCGTGGTAAGGAGAGTCTTTTGAGTCATCCGCATCCCGAACTCGGCACCCCGCCGAAGCTCCCCAAGGGCGGCCTCCGCGTCACCCCGCTCGGCGGCCTCGGCGAAATCGGCCGCAACATGACGGTCTTCGAGTATGGCGGCCGCCTGCTCATCGTCGACTGCGGAGTGCTCTTCCCCGAGGAGGAGCAGCCCGGAATCGACCTGATCCTGCCCGACTTCTCCACGATCCGGGACCGCCTCGACGACGTCGAGGGCATCGTCCTCACGCACGGCCACGAGGACCACATCGGCGGCGTCCCGTATCTGCTGCGCCTGAAGCCGGACATCCCGCTCATCGGCTCCAAGCTGACCCTCGCACTCATCGAGGCGAAGCTTCAGGAGCACCGGATCCGTCCGTACACCCTCGAGGTGGCGGAAGGCCAGCGCGAGCGCATCGGCGTCTTCGACTGCGAGTTCATCGCGGTCAACCACTCCATCCCGGACGCCCTCGCGGTCGCCATCCGCACCCCCGCGGGCATGGCCGTCGCGACCGGTGACTTCAAGATGGACCAGCTCCCGCTGGACGGCCGTCTCACCGACCTGCACGCCTTCGCCCGGCTGAGCGAGGAAGGCATCGACCTCCTCCTCTCCGACTCGACGAATGCCGAGGTGCCCGGCTTCGTCCCGCCCGAGCGGGACATCTCCAACGTCCTGCGCACGGTCTTCGCGAACGCCCAGAAGCGCATCATCGTGGCGAGCTTCGCCAGCCACGTGCACCGCATTCAGCAGATCCTGGACGCGGCACACGAGTACGGCCGCCGGGTCGCCTTCGTCGGCCGTTCGATGGTCCGGAACATGGGCATCGCCCGCGACCTCGGTTATCTGAAGGTCCCCGCGGGCCTGGTCGTCGACGTCAAGACCCTCGACGACCTGCCGGACGACGAGGTCGTGCTGGTCTGCACGGGCTCGCAGGGCGAGCCGATGGCCGCGCTGTCCCGGATGGCCAACCGCGACCACCAGATCCGGATCGTCCAGGGCGACACGGTGATCCTGGCGTCGTCCTTGATCCCGGGCAATGAGAACGCGGTCTACCGCGTGATCAACGGCCTGACCCGCTGGGGCGCCAACGTGGTCCACAAGGGCAACGCCAAGGTCCATGTCTCGGGTCACGCTTCGGCCGGCGAACTGCTGTACTTCTACAACATCTGCAAGCCGAAGAACCTGATGCCGGTGCACGGCGAATGGCGCCACCTGCGGGCCAACGCCGAACTGGGCGCCCTTACCGGTGTTCCCAAGGACCACATCGTCATCGCCGAGGACGGCGTCGTGGTCGACCTCATCGACGGCAAGGCCAAGATCGTCGGCAAGGTCCAGGCGGGTTACGTCTACGTCGACGGCCTCTCGGTCGGAGACGTCACCGAGACCTCCCTCAAGGACCGCCGCATCCTTGGCGACGAAGGCATCATTTCGGTCTTCATCGTGGTCGACAGCACATCCGGCAAGATCACGGGCGGCCCCGACATCCATGCCAGGGGTTCCGGTATCGACGACGCGGCATTCAACGCCGTCGTACCGAAGATCGAGGAAGCGATCAACAAGTCCGCCCAGGACGGCGTGATGGAGCCGCACCAGCTGCAGCAGCTCGTCCGCCGCACGATGGGCAAGTGGGTCTCCGACACCTACCGTCGGCGCCCGATGATCCTCCCCGTCGTCGTCGAGGTCTGACCCTCCGACAGGCGCGAACTCCGGAGCGGGGCCCCCGATTTGCATCGGGCGCCCCGCTCCAGTACGTTTACGGCTCCGCCTGACCGGGAAGCAGCTGGCGCACTCGTGCGCAGCGACAGCCCCGAGCGGGTCGGAAATTCCGACTCAGAACTTCTGATAAAGTCGGATCCGCCGAAAGGCAAAGGCCACTTCAACGGCCACCGGAATCAAATTCGGACCGGAAACGGAAACGAAAAAGAGTCTGGTAAAGTTGGAGCCGCCGGAAAGCGAAACGCGAAAGCGAAGAACTTGAAAGCGCAGTAACAAATCTTCTGCTTCGCAGAGGGCCCGCTTCGACCGGGAATCGGACAGGAAAGAGTCTGATAGAGTCGGAAACGCAAGACCGAAGGGAAAGCCCGGAGGAAAGCCCGAGAGGGTGAGTACGAA